>JBCDHK010000289.1:0-5125 GCA_038750185.1 Pseudomonadota bacterium | reverse complement strand
CGTTGATCTAAAATACTCCGAGTTGACCGTGGCGGACGCCGCGGTCGATACCAGCGCCTTGCTCGCCGTGGCCTTTGGGGCCGACAACTACAGCCTGACGCTCACCGCCCTCGCGGCCCTGCAGATCTCGGACGACGTCGGCAACAGCCTTGCGGCCGGCAGCGACGGTGGCCTCTTCGTCGGTGCCGCTTCGGCCACGCTGGCCAGTCTCGGCGATACCTCTGTCAGCAGCCCCTCCGCCGGCGAGGCGCTGGTCTACGATCCAGACGCAGGCGGGCCGGGCATCCCCGGCTGGACCAACGCCGTGGCGACCAGCGGCCCGGCCCCCGTCGTGCCGCTCCTCGCCGGCGCCGCCTCGGACGAGGCCAGCGATTTGGCCACCGCTACCGGCGCGCTCACCCTGCGCGCTCTGGGCGCTGGCACGCTCACCGAGGTACGCGCCAGCGTCACCACCGCCCCGGTGGGTGCCTTGATCGTGGTGGACATCAAGAAGAACGGCGCCTCGATCCTCTCGACCCCGCTCACCATCGATGACGGCGAGACCACCTCGACCACCGCCGCCACACCCGCCGTGCTGAGCGACATCGCCCTGGCCGATGACGACCAGATCACCGTGGACATCACCCAGGTCGGCTCCACCACGGCGGGCGCGGGGCTTAAGATCGCCCTGCTCGGCACCCGGCCATGAGTTTTGTGATCAATCCCTACCGCTTTGCAGCCAGCGGCACAGCGCCGGTGAGCTTCAACCCCGCCGACCCAGCTAACGTTTTTATCCAGTTGGATCTGCAAAACCCGGCAGACGCCAGCCAGGACCGCAACGGCTGGCTCACTAGCGGCACGTCCTTCGGCGTCAGTGTGGACACGGCCCGCACTCTGTTCGGTCTGCCCACCACCCACTTCAACGTTGGCAACAACATCGAAATAATCGGCCCGCCGAACTTCGATCCCTTCTCGGGTAGCGACTTCGTCATGGAGGTTTGGGTCTGGCGCGAGAGCGGCGGTATCGTGCTCTCGGCCTATGACAACATAGGTAAACGTCAGTTCTGGTTTGCCGCTGGTGGCGCGCTGATGTTTCCGAGCAAAAACACCTTCAACGGATTTTTTTCAGTCAACAATGGCGGTTTAATAACGAACGGTGTTTGGCACCATGTTGTTTGGCAGCGCCGGACTGGCCTGACAGAGGACACCCACGAGTTTTTCATCGACGGTGTTTTAGGTCAGACACTGACCACCACGGTGCGTTGGCAGGCGGCCAGCCCGGCCATCATAATCGGGCGTGACGCCAACAGAAATTCACCGTTTGCCGGTAATATGGCCCAACTGCGCATTACCTTCGGCGAGGCGTTCTACCCCAGCACCGGCTTTGCTCCGCCGCAGGGACCGTTCCCGCCCGTGCCGCCCGCCTGAGGAGCCAGCCCCATGCCCCTTGCCACTCTCACCCGCCTCGCTGAAACCTGGGCTGCACTCCCCGAGCCGCTCCGCCGCCTGCTGCTCGGCGTGCCCGGCTGGGTCGCGGGCCTCGGCGCGCTCGCTGCCGCCACGATCTACGTCGCCGAGCCGCACTTCTCGGGCGTGTTGCGCGAGGCCGCCGGCACCGAGGCCGTCCTCGCCCGCGTCGCCAAGATCGAAGCGCTCGAACAGCGCCAGACCGAGCAGATCGCCCGGCTCTCGGGCGCCCTCGACGCCCTCAGCGCCACGCTGCAAGTGAGCGAGATCGAGTGCTCGGGCTTTCCCCCCACCGGCCATTTCGTCGGCGACGGCGCGCCGGGGGCCGCGGTGCCGGTGATCTTCCGCAACGTCACCCGCCAGCGCGAGCGTTGCGGACGCCCCGAGATCACACCGACGATCTACGACGGCCAGAACTTCCTGCGCTCGGCCAGGATCAGCTTTGCCGGCGTCTCGATCCCCAACGGGGCCACGGTGACGATCCAGTACGAACTGATCATCCCCACCGACGCCGAGCCAGGCCCGGCGCAGTACTGCCCGGAGCTGGACTTCCGCCACGCCAGACCGCCCGCCGTGCCCCAACTGGTGCCCTGCGTGGATTTCACCATCCTCGCGCCAGCGCGCAGCGACCGGCTCTGAGCCCACCGCGCGCTCTGGGGGCCTAAGCCGCAACACCCGCCACGCCGCGCCATCCTGACCGATCCGCCCGAGACACCGCCGCCCAAGAGGGCCGGCGGCGCCGACCCTTGCGCCCTCGCGCGAGGCCACACCCCCAACCCAAAGGAGACCACCCATGACCGACAATCGTTCCTTCCCCGCCTCCCTCGCCCTGCCGCCCTCGACCACGCACAAGGCCTGGATGGGCGGTGCCGCCTCGGCCATTAGCGTGTTCGTGGCACTGCTGCTCTCGCAGTTCACTGCCGTGCCCTCGCCCGACCCGGAGGCGGTGCAGCAGTCGCTCTGGTGGCTGTTGAGCGCCATCCCGGCCTTCGGCTCGGGCTTTGCCCTCACCTACCTGATCCCCAACCAGAAGAAGCCGGACTGATGCGCTCGGGCTACTTCGCCGTCCAGCGTCCCCCGCAAGGGTGGCGCTGGCCCAACTTCTCGCGTGCCGAGATCGCCTGCAAGAGCTCGGGTGTCGCCGTCGTCCACGAGCCCTCGATGGACGCGCTTCAGGCGCTGCGTGAGGCTTGGGGCCGCCCGATGATCCTGCGCTCGGCCTATCGGTCGCCGATGCACAACACCAACGTGGGCGGGGCGCCGAACTCCATGCACCTGCTGGCTCAGGCGTTTGATGTGGAGATGGCGCCGGTGGATTTTGCGGAGTTCGTGAGCCTTGCGCGGGCGCACGGGTTCAACGGGATCGGGCTCTATCCGGGGTGGGGGTTCGTGCATATCGACACGCGTGAGGCACCGGCGCAGTGGGAGAAGGGGTGAGGCAGTAGGTGAAACGGGGGCGGGGCTATGCGGTGCCGCTCTCACGTTTGCAGGCAGGGCGGGTTGCATCTTTGAGGCTGGCCAGAGGATTGGCGAACATCAGCTTCGAGCCCAACCCTACTTCTCGTCCTTAGCATCCCAAATCGTCTGCCAAAAGGACACCTGATAACCCCACAGTTCCTCAGGCTCGTCTGGCACATAGAATTCAACTGTGCAGGGGCGGTCGGGAAACTGGAGTCTGAGCTTTGCGTCCCACATTTCCTTCACAATATTCCCAAGAAAGATGATTTTATCGATAGACAAATTTTCTTCATCATGGACATGTAAATCAGCCAAATGCATGTGGTTAAGCACCCACTCAACTGATTTAGGAGTGGAATTAGGCTGTTTCTCAAACCCCTCAATGACCTCTCTAGTAGATCCTTCGACAAGTATGTACTTGTCGATAGCCTCAAATTTTGGCCACAGAAGCGCTGCGTATCCCACAGCTAACTTGTAGCTACCTTCGCATTCCGTCCAGGTGTCGAGGTCTATTCCGGAGCCATTGTTCCATGCACCAAGTTCATCCAACATGCTCAAAGGTGTTTGATGGGGCAATTCACAGCTCCTAAATCCTCGAACAACTGTTAGGGTCGCTTAAGAAGGTCTGTCAACGATAGGCTTTTCTGCCTAGCCGCACCCTAGGCCGAGACCGACGTCACCACCAGCCCCGAACACCTCACCCACGCAACTACCCCCGAACGGTGAGGATCGCATAGAGCACGGCCATCGGCCCGTAGAGTTCCGGCTTGTCCGTCACCCAGCACCCAGCCCCGTGGCAGAGGCTCAGCCCGCCGTGCAACATCCGGTGGCAGAACAGGGTGGCACAGATCTTCTCCGCTCTCTCGCGCAGTCTCTTCAGTAGCTCTCGCATCGTTGCTTTCCCTTACGATGTTTGAGCCGGATCCGGTCTCGGTTACAGTTTTTGTCGACAAGGCCGTTCTGCTCTCCCACCGCGCGGAGGGCGATTGCATTAGAGTTGCGAGGGGTTGCAGGGCGGCTGCAACACCGCTCTGTTTCAAAGGGTTAGGCGTCCGTGCCCAACGACGAGCCCACCGCTGACAGCCGCAAAACCGAGATCAAGCGATTCGGTGTGGTGGTCCGCGCCCGCCGAGAGGCCAAAGGCTGGAGCCAGGACGCTTTAGCGGCGAGCGCGCTCGGTACGGTGGATGGCAAGAGCCACGTCTCCCGTATCGAGAACGGCAGGATCAAGGCCCTCAAGAGCGACACCGTCCGCAAGATCGCCGCAGCTCTGGGCATCGACCGCACGGAAGTCCCCGCCTCGCTCCGCTGGCCAGGGGATGCGCCCACCTGGCCCGCCATCCTCTCCCCCGGCACACGGGTCGAGCGCACCGTCCAGGGCCGCGAGGACGACGTCGCCGCCCTCCACGACAAGCTCACCACCGCAGGCCAGGTCGCCATCGTCTCGGGTGGGGCGCCAGCCAACCACGCCGGCACCGTGGTCAAGGGTATGGGCGGCATCGGCAAATCGACCCTGGCCCGCCACTACATCGCCACCCACGCCACGCGCTACCGCGGCATCTGGTGGCTGCGCGCTGAGACCGAGGAGAGCCTGATCGACGATCTGTGCAAACTTGCAGGGCACATCGACGTCAGCGCCGCTGATCACCCCGAAAAGTCCGAGCGTGCCACCGCCACCGTGATGGCACTCAACCGCGAGACCGAACCCTGGCTCCTGGTCTACGACAACGCGACCAGCGCCGCAGCCCTCAAGCCCTGGTGTCCCGACACCGGCCCCGTCGCGCTCTTGGTCACCAGCCGTGAAGGCCACTGGCCGGGCTTTGCCGAGTACCGCACCGAACGCCTCACGCTGGGGCCTGCCACCGATCTGCTGCTCCAGGAGGCCCGCTGCGACGGCCCGCGCGACCACGACCGCGACGGCGCCCGCACCCTGGCCGAGACGCTCGACGGCTTGCCGCTGGCGCTGGTTTTGGCCGGGGGCTGGCTGCGCGATGTGCCAGAGGCGGGCTTTGCCGACTACGCCGCGCGCCTCGCCGAGTTGTTGCGCACCCGGCCCAAGCAGGTTGGGGTCGAAGACTATCCTGTGTCGCTCTATGCGGCGGTAAAGCTGTCGCTTGACCAGCTCTTGGAGGTCGATGAGAGCGGCGAACCGAACGGGCCCGAGGCGGCGCTGCTCATGCAGGTGTTCGCCCACCTCGACGGCGATGACCTCTGGCCGGGG
>JBCDHK010000288.1:0-5127 GCA_038750185.1 Pseudomonadota bacterium | reverse complement strand
GGTGGCGGTGGTCGGGCTGCTCGAATCGCTGATGACCGCCTCCATCGTTGATGAGCTGACCGACACCGCCTCCGACCGCCAGCGCGAGTGCATCGGCCAGGGCGCGGCCAATGTCGCCACCGGCTTTATCGGCGGCATGGCGGGCTGTGCCATGATCGGCCAGTCGATCATCAACGTGCAATCGGGCGGGCGCGGGCGGCTGTCGTGCTTTTGTGCTGGGGTGTTCTTGCTCATCATGGTGGTGTTTCTTGGCGATTTGGTCGGGCTCATCCCCATGGCCGCGCTGGTGGCGATCATGATCATGGTCTCCATCGGCACCTTCAGCTGGCAATCGCTGAAGAACCTGCGCGAACACCCCAACAGCTCCAACACCGTGATGATCGCCACCGTCATCGGCGTCGTCGCCACCCACAATCTCGCCATCGGCGTGCTGCTTGGTGTGCTGCTCTCAGGGATCTTCTTTGCCGGTAAGATCGCCCAGATCTTTCGAGTGCGCTCCGAGCTTTCCCCCGATGGGCGCCAGCGCACCTACAGCGTCGAGGGCCAGTTGTTCTTTGCCTCCTCGGAGGATTTCCTGGCCGCCTTCGATTTCCGCGAAGCCTTGGAGCGTGTGGTGATCGATTTGAACAAGGCGCATATCTGGGATGTCTCCAGCGTGGCCGCGCTCGATATGATCGTGCTCAAGTTTCGCCGCGAGGGCGCGGATGTGGAGGTGGTCGGCCTCAACCAAGCCAGCGAGACGCTGGTCGACCGGCTAGGCGTCTACGACCGCCCCGACGCGACCACCGATCCGCTAAAGCACTGAGGAGCGCGCCATGTCGAGAGTTCTCGCCTGCATCGACGGCTCGGTCTATGCCGAGAGTGTGACCGACCACGCGGCCTGGGCTGCGGGGCGGCTTGGGCTTTCGGTCGAGTTGTTGCAGGTGCTGGGCCGGCGCGAGGCTGGCTCGTCCGACCGCTCGGGGCGCATTGTGGCAGGCGCGCGCCGGCGCCTCCTGGAGGAGTTGGTCACCCTCGATGCTGAGCGCGCCAAGCTGATCCAGCGCGAGGCGCGCCTTGGTCTGGAAGAGGCCAAGGGCCGGATAGAAACCGCGGGCTGCACCGACGTTACGATTTCGCTGCGCAACGGCGATCTGTTGGAGACGCTGGCCGAGCACGAGCGCCAGGCGGCGCTGCTGGTGGTCGGCAAACGCGGCGAGGCGGCGGATTTCGCCACGCTGCACCTGGGCTCCAACCTGGAGCGCATCGTGCGCGCCTCACAGCGCCCGATCCTCGTGACCTCCAGGGCCTTTCGACCGATTGCCAAGGTGGTCGTCGGCTTTGATGATGGCCCGAGCGCGCGCCAGATCGTCGAGGCTTGTGCCACCTCACCGCTGCTATCGGGGCTTGAGATCCTGCTGGTGACGGTGTCCGAGCCCAACAAAGCCGCCCAGACCAGCCTTGATCGCGCGGCAGAACGCATCACCGCAGCAGGCAACCGGGTCAAGACCCGCATGGTGGCGGGCAAGCCGGAGGAGGCGATCAGCGGCGTGGTCGAGGCTGAGGATGCGGATTTGCTGCTGATCGGCGCCTATGGCCATTCGCGGCTGCGCACCTTGGTGATCGGCAGCACGACCTCGGCCTTGATCCGCTCGTGCCGCGTGCCTGTGGCGATCTACCGCTGAGGCGCACTTATGCGCCCAAGGTGTTTTAGCCATAAACCACCTTGGGCAACCAGGTGATGATCTCGGGAAACACCATACAAAGTACCAACCCCGTGATCTGGATAGCCAGAAACGGCAGTGCTGCCTTGAAAATGCGGATCATCGGGATCTCGGGCGGCGCCACGCCGCGCAGGTAGAAGAGCGCATAGCCAAACGGCGGGCTTAGAAAACTCATCTGCATATTGACCAGATAGAGCACGCCAAACCAGAGCACCAACTCGCTCTCCGAGCCAAGGCCGAAGGCTTGGGCGCCGAGCGCCTTGATGATCGGCACGAAGATCGGCACGGCCAACAGAAGGATGCCGACCCAATCGAGAAACATGCCGAGCACGACCAGGATGACCTGCATCAGGATCAGGACACCCCAAGGCCCGAGCCCGGAGGCCGCCATGGCGCCCTCGACGAAATCCGGGCCGCCTTCGAGCACGTAGAGGCCGACGAAGATGGTCGCGCCGAACATGATCCAGATCACCATGGCCGAGGCCTTGAGGGTAGTGAGGCACGCACCCTGTACTGTCGTCCAATCGAGCTTGCGGTGGATGGCGGCGACGATGAAAGCACCGAAGGTGCCGATGCCCGCCGCCTCGACCGGGGTCGCGACACCCGTAAAAATCACGCCGAGCACGATGGCGATGAGCGCGATGGGGGCCGACATCTTGGCCGTCAAGCGCAGCTTCTCGGCCATGGAGATGCGCTCTTCCTCGGGGATCGGCGGGCCGTAGGAGGGGCGAAAGTAGCAAGTCAGCGTCACATAGACGATGTAGAGGCCCGAGAGTAACAGCCCCGGAAAGACCGCCCCGATGAACAGTTCGCCCACCGATTGCTCGGCCACCACCGCATAGATGATCGCCAGGATCGAGGGCGGGATCAGGATGCCGAGCGTGCCGCCGGCCATGATCGAGCCCATGGCGACCTCGGGGTTGTAGGCGCGCTTCAGCATGGCCGGCAGCGCGATAATCCCCATGGTCACCACCGCCGCCCCGATCACGCCGACCATGGCGGCCAGGATCGTCGAGGCGATGATGGTGGCTGAGGCCAGCCCCCCCTTCACACCGCCGAGCAGCTTGTAGATGACATCGAACATGTCGTTGATGATGCCGGCACGCTCCAGCATCGCCGCCATGAAGATAAACAGCGGGATGGCCGAGAGCTGATAGTTGGTCATCAGCGGGAAGATGCGGCTTGGCACGATGTTGAGCGTCTGCGCATCGCCGAGGAGAAAGAGGAAGACGCAGGCGAGCCCGCCAGTGACAAAGGCCAGCGGCAAGCCCGCCATGAGCAACACGAGCAGCGAGCCGAACATGATCAGCGTCAGCCACTCGATCCCGATCTCAAGCCCCATGGTTCAAGCCCCCTGGCCAAGGTTTGCGTGTGCGCTGCGGATGGCGTCGATGTCGCGGGAAAACTTGGCCACGCCCTGGAGCACCAGCAGCAGCCCCCCCGCCACCATGGCCCATTTGAACGGCCAGTAGGCGATGGCCCACTCCGAGAACGAGATCTCGCCGACGCGCGTCGAATCCATGGCGAAGATCCAGCCCGTCACCAGCAGCGTACCGGCGAAGATGAAGAAGAAGATCGAGGTGAAGAGATCGACATAGGCTTTGCGCAGCGCCGACCACTGGGCATAGAAGATGTCGACCCGGACATGCGCCTCGGTCATCATCGCGTAGGCGCCAGCGATCAGATACTGCATGCCGAACATCAAAAACATGCCCTCATGCGCCCAATTGGTCGGGCTGTTGAAGACATAACGGGCGAGGACTTCGTAGTAGTAGACAAGGACCGCGATCACCGCCCAGTAGCTGACGAACTCACCCGCGAAATACGACAGGCGGTCGATGGCGCCGGGCCAGCCTTGGCCGATGTGGTCGGTGTCGGCCTTTTTCTCGGCCTCTTCGACGCGCTCCAAGCGTGCCTCTGCGGCGGCTTGTTCGCTGGAGATGTCCTCGGCGGCGCGGCGTTCGGCGGTGCGCTTGAGCCAGGGCAGGAGCAGCGCATCGACGGCAGCGAAAGCGCCGATGGCCATCAAAAACCCGAGCCCGGCGTTGGACCAGAAGGCGCGCGTGGCGGTGGCCTCTTCCAGGCGCGGGGTGGCCTCGGTCAGATCGGCCTCGGCGCCTGCGACGCGCGTGCGCGCGCTCTCGATGCGCGCGCGCTCTCGGGTGAGGCTGCGCTCGGCGCGGCGCTCGGCGAAAGAGCCCGGTTCGGCTACGGCCAGATCGGCTTCGAGCTGGGCCAAGCGCTCAGCGGCGCCCTCGACACGCGGGCCCTCGCGCTCGATCATGCGCTCGGCGATGCGCACGGCGTTGGCCGCGTCGGACTGGACCTCGCGCGCCTCGCGCCCCTCGGCATTGGCAAACAGCACGCCGAGAAAGAGCGGCAGATAGGCCAAGCCCCAGAGATTGCGCAGATAAAACCGGTGCAGGCCAAGCAAGCCCCCGGTCAGCAGGATCATGTAGCCGAGGGTGAGCGAATAGCCGGTGGCGCGCCCGCGCCTTGCCATCACCATGGCAAGCAAGGGAAAGCCCACCAGCGTGGCCCAATAGAGCCAGTGCGGCAGTTCAAAGGAGATGCTGGGCATGGCGGTTCCTGCCGTGAAGGACAGCGGGCCGGGGCGCAAACCCCGGCCTGGATGGGCAGGGGCACGGCATGCGCCCCCACCGCGGCAGGATCAGAGCTTGAGTTGGAGCCCCTCGGTCAGCACCGGATCGACATAGCCGAGCGAGCCGGACTGCATGTAATCGAGGTGGATCTTGAAGGCGCGCGCTGAGTCCGGGTCGCGATTGGCGTATTTGTACCAGATCGGGATACAGACCTCGGTCATCAGTTCGACGTCCACCTGGCCAAGGCGCGTGACTTCGGTGCCGTCGGCCTCGAACTTGGTCCAGGCTTCCTGGTCGGCGGCCTGGATGGCGGCGTGGTGGAGATCGGAGTAGGCGTGGACCTCCATCTCGACGAACTGCTTCATCGCGGGCGAGAGCGCATCCCAGGCAGCCTGTCCCACGGTTAGATCCATGAGGTCCACCGGTTGGTAGACCGACATGAAGCCCGGCGGGCCCATGGAGATGTAATCGGTGACCTGCGAGAAACCGAGCGCGTAGTTGACCGCGGGGCCGACGAAATCGGCCACATCGATGGTGCCCTTCTCCAGCGCCGGGAAGATCTCCGAGCCCGGCAACAGCGTGGTCTCGGCGCCGATCTCGGAGAACAGCTCGGCCACCATGCCACCGGGGGCGCGCATCTTGCGGCCTGCAAAGTCGTCGATCGAGCGGATCGGCACTTTGGAGTGGATGATGTTGGGCCCGTGGTGGATGGGGCCGACAAAGTACATCCCCTGGCGGGCGTAAAGCTCGCGCGCCAGTTCCAGCCCGCCAAGGCCGTAGTAGAAGGTGTCGAACTCATGCGGGTTGCGCAGCCCCATGGG
>JBCDHK010000287.1:0-5141 GCA_038750185.1 Pseudomonadota bacterium | reverse complement strand
GGTCCAGGCCATGTGATCCTCCAGTTTCAGCAAAACCGGTGAACCACAGCCTGCTGATATCACTCAACTCTCTATCGGACAGGCTCTAAGGACGAAGACGTCCAGCGCCTGGTGCGCCTGCTTGGCCGCGACGGTGCGCTAGCCTCGGTCGGGGCCATGGTGCTCGGTTACGTGCAGATCATGGCCGGCGCACCGCTCTACGTCCAGATCGTCGCCTGCCTCGGTTTGGCCGCTCTGGCGGGCTTTATGGGGCTAAAGATGTGGCGCCAGACCCGCCAGCCCGGGCAGGCAATGGCGTGACCTGGTTGCTCTCACATCTCACCGGATCTGCGCTGGCCAGACGCTTGGCTGGCGCCGTTCTGGCCCTGGCGATCACGGCGTTGGCACTGCGCCGCGCCGCTTCAGCGGGCCACGACCGCGCACGCGCCGAACAAGTAGAGGCGCAGTACAAGGCACTAAAAGAGAGGGTGCGCACGGATGCTGAAATTCGCGCTCTGGGGCGTGTTGAGCGCCACGATCGCCTGCGTCGCTGGGTGCGCGACGGCGCCTGACGGCGGCTTTTGCACTGAAGCGCGACCGCTGATCCCCGCCGATCCGGGCGTGGTCGACTGGCTCATCGACCACGATTTGCAGTTGGCGGACGACATGCTGGCGCACAACGAACACGGCGAAAAGCTGTGTGGCTGGACGCCGCCAAACGCCTCCTAAACGGGCCTTCAATGGCTGTTCAAAGGGTGCTCAGGATGTCGCGAACAGACAAATGCAGCTTGTGCGCAATCGCGTGTTGACTGACAAACCACGTGTCCCTGACTGACAATATCCCTGTCCCGCCACACCCCCGATGTACCCTGTACCAGGGGTTGGGCGGGGGCGCGGGGCGGTGGGTGGCCCCCCAAAAAAGTTACGAACAGCGCCGCAACTGCCGCCCATAGAGCGAGGCTTGGCTGGCGACTTTGGACGCTGCTTCCTTGAGCCAGGTCTTTTGCTGCCAGGCGCCGCGGCGATAGCCGGTGTGGCCTTCGTGATAGGCGAGGTACTGGCCATAGGCATCGAAGGCGGCGATGCGGGTGGTGGCCACGGTCTTGTTGACGTACCAGCCGACGAAATCGACCGCGTCGTCAAATTCGGTCCGGTCGGCGCGGCTCTGCCCGGTCTCTTCGCGGTACCAGTCCCAAGTGCCGTCGATGGCCTGGGCATAGCCGTAGGCCGTAGACGCCGGCACCCGCCCGAGCGCGGTCTGGCGCATGGGGCGCACGGCAGCGCGGAAGTTGGACTCCTTCCACACGATCGCCATCTGGATCTCCACCGGCACCCCCCAGCGCAGCGCCGCAGCCTGGGTCGCCTCCCGCCACCCAGGGCGCTCAGCGAAGATGGCGCAGATGTCGTCCTGGGCCTTGGGCGGGCCGGCGTGCTTGGGCGCGCTGGAACACCCCGCCCCGAGCAGAGCCAGCCCAAGAGCGAGCGCGCGCAGGGCGCCAAATCGGTGACAGCGTCTCATCGGGCGCGATTCTAGCCAGCACGCCCTGCCTTGGCCAGAGCACATCCCCACCTGCGTCAAGGTAACGTTGCGTTGCGCCTTGCATTGCAATATGGACGAAGTAGGTGGGTGCCCATATCTACTCCTGGTATGAGGTACGCGGTAAAAGGAGCGCTCCCATGATCGGACGTCAAGCTCGTTTCAGGATCGGACAGATCGTCAAGCACCGCGTGCACCCCTTCCGCGGCGTGATCTTCGATGTCGATCCCGAGTTCGCCAACACCGAAGAATGGTGGATGTCGATCCCCGAGGAACTGCGCCCGCGCAAGGATCAGCCGTTCTATCATCTGTTTGCCGAGAACGAGACCAGCTATTACGTGGCCTATGTCTCCGAGCAAAACCTGCTGCCCGATCACTCGGGCGAGCCGGTCGATCACCCGGAGGTGGTGGACTACTTCGACGAACTCGACGGTGACCAGTACCGCATCGCCGCCGATCAGTGCCACTGAGCCAAAGCGCTTGAGCCGTACGATGGCCTCAATGGGCTTCGGCCCAGCTTGCACCCTGACCGGCATCGACCACTAGCGGCACATCGAGGGCGACCGCGGGCAGGCAAGCCGCCTCCATCACCGCGCGCACCGCCTCGACCGTGGCTTCGACCTCTGGCTTGGCGACCTCGAACAGCAATTCGTCGTGGACTTGGAGCAGCATACGCGCGCTGAGCCCTGCGCCTGACAAGGCATCGGGGATGCGGATCATGGCGCGGCGGATGATGTCGGCGGCTGTGCCCTGGATCGGCGCATTGATCGCCGCGCGCTCGGCGAAGCCGCGCCCGGGGCCCTTTTGGGTGATGCCGGGGGTATGGATGCGCCGCCCGAACAGCGTCTCGACATAACCCTGCTCGCGCGCGCGGGCTTTGATGGTGTCCATATAGGCGCGAATGCCTGGGAAGCGCTCGAAGTAGGCGTCGATGAAGGCTTGGGCCTCGTGGCGGGGGATGCGCAGGTTGTTGGCCAGGCCAAAGGCCGAGATGCCGTAGATCACACCGAAGTTGATCGCCTTGGCTTGGCGGCGCACGCTCGCGTCCATGCCCTCGACCGGCACGCCGAACACCTGCGACGCGGTGGCGGCGTGGATGTCGATCCCCTCGCGAAACGCGTCTTTGAGGGCGGCGATATCGGCCATGTGGGCCAGGATGCGCAACTCGATCTGGGAGTAGTCGAGGCTCAGGATCACATTGCCCGGCTCGGCCACAAAGGCTTCGCGGATGCGCCGTCCGGCTTCGGTGCGCACGGGGATGTTTTGCAAATTGGGATCGGTCGAGGCCAGCCGCCCCGTCGACGTCGCGGCCAGCGAAAACGAGGTGTGGACGCGCCCGGTATCGGGGTCGATGTGACCGGGCAGGGCATCGGTGTAGGTCGAGCGCAGTTTGGAGAGTTGGCGCCATTCGAGCACCAGCGCGGGCAGGTCGTGGCCTTGGGCGGCCAGTGTCTCCAGCACGTCCGCGCCCGTGCCCCAGGCGCCGGCCTTGCCCTTTTTGCCGCCCTCCAGGCCCATCTCGTCGAACAGGATCTCGCCCAGTTGCTTGGGGCTGCCGATGTTGAACTTGCGCCCGACCGTGCGGTGGATGTCGTCCTCGTACTCGGCCATTTTCTGCGCAAAGGCATTGGACTGGCGCGAGAGGGTGTCGCGGTCGATGCGGATGCCCTCGCGCTCCATGGCGACGAGGACGGGCACCAGCGGGCGCTCTAAGGTGTGATAGACGGTGGAGAGGCGGTCTTTGGCCAGGCGGGGCTTGAGCGTGTGCCAAAGGCGCAGCGTGATGTCGGCGTCCTCGGCGGCGTAGGGGGCGGCCTTTTCCACCGTGACGCGGTCGAAGGTGATCTGGGATTTGCCCGAGCCGATCAGCTCCTTGATCGCGATGGGTTTGTGGGCGAAGTGGCGCTCCGAGAGTTCGTCCATGCCATGCCCGCCGAGCCCGGCATCGAGGGCGTAGGAGAGCAGCATGGTGTCGTCGATGGGGCTAACGAGCACACCATAGCGCGCCAACACCTTGAGGTCGTACTTGAGGTTTTGGCCGATCTTAAGACAGGCCGGATCGCTGAGGATCGGGGTCAGCGCCGCCAGTGCGTCGTCTAGGGCGATCTGGGGCTCAGCGCGCTTGGCCTCGCCCAGCAGATCGTCCTCGCCCTCGACATGGGCCACAGGGACATAGGCCGCGCGGCCCGGGGTCAGCGCCAAGGCGATGCCGACGATCTCGGCCTGCATGTCGTTGAGCGAGGTGGTCTCCAGATCGAAGCAGAGCAGTCCGGTGTCGCTGGCCTCGGCAAGCCAAGCCTTCAGCGTATTGAGATCGGTGATGGTTTCGTAGGTGTCCCGATCAATGGCGGGTAGGGCCAGAGTGGCACCGGGGCCTTCGCTATCGGTTGGAGTGGGCTCCGGCTCGGGCTTACTCTCGGGGGGCTCGACACCCATGGCCTCGGCGATGCGGCGGGTAAGTTTGTGAAGCTCCATTTTCTGGAGGAACTCAATCAGGGGCTCCGCCTTGGGCTCCTCCAGCGAGAAGTCGTCGAGTGCCTCACCTGCTGCGATGGGCACCTCTTTACAGAGCGTCACGAGATCGCGCGAGAGGCGGATCTGATCGGCCTTTTCCACCAAGGTCTGGCGACGCTTGGGCTGTTTGATCTCGCCCGCACGTTCCAGCAGCGTATCGAGATCGCCGTAGTCGTTGATCAGTTGGGCTGCGGTCTTGATGCCGATCCCGGGCGCACCGGGCACGTTATCGACCGAATCGCCCGCCAGCGCCTGCACGTCGATCACCCGATCGGGGCCGACGCCGAACTTCTTCTCCACGTCCTCCGGCCCGAGGCGGACATTCTTGATCGGGTCGAGCATCTCGATGCCGGGGCCGATCAGTTGCATCAGGTCTTTGTCGGAGGAGATGATCGTCACCATCGCCCCCTGCTCGGCAGCCTGACAGGCATAGGTGGCGATCAGATCGTCGGCCTCATAGCCCTCGGTCTCGATGGAGGGCAGCCCGAAGGCGCGCGTCGCCTCGCGGATCAGGGCAAACTGGGGGACGAGGTCTTCGGGCGGATCGGGGCGCTGGGCTTTGTAGCCGGCGTAGAGATCGTTGCGGAAGGTCTTGGAGGAGTAGTCGAAGATCACCGCCAAGTGGGTCGGCCCCTTGGCGCCAAAGCCCGCGATCAGGCGATGCACCATGGTGCAAAAGCCCTGCACGGCGCCGACAGGCAAGCCGTCGGAGGCCCGTGTCAGCCCAGGCAGCGCATGATAGGCGCGAAAGATATAGCCCGAGCCGTCGATCAGATAGAGATGGTGGCCCTTGGCCAAGCCTTCAGGCATCGAGGGCTGCCTTGGCGTTGGGATCAGCCGGGCCGCCGATCAGGATGAAACGCTTGCCGCAGTAGCCGCAGTCCACATAGCCCGCCTCGCCGATCTCCAGCCAGACCAGCGGATGGCCCAAGGGGCCGCCGCCCCCGTCGCAGGAGATGCGGCGGCGCGTGACCATTTCGGTCTCGGGCGGGTTTTGGACCATGGCAGGCTCCCGGGTTGTCTTGCGCAAGGGGTGCGCTTGATGGTGGCTCATGATAGCGATCCCCCGAGGCGCGACAAGGCGCCGCCCACGGAGCGCCCCCACGGAGCC
>JBCDHK010000286.1:0-5179 GCA_038750185.1 Pseudomonadota bacterium | reverse complement strand
TCGGTGCGCGCGGCGCCAAAGCCGGACGCATTGGCCGCATTGGGGCGTTCGATACGGATGCGCGCGCCAAAGCCCTCAGCGTCCAGGTGGCGGGCGAGGGCTGGCAGGATATCGCCCACGTCGGTGCCCTTGATGAAGCGCAACTGGCAGTGGGCGCGCGCCATCGGTGCAATCGCATTGACCGGGCTCTCGGGGAGCCCCGAGGTCATGGCGAGCACCGCGAAGGAGTTCCAGGCATAGACGTTTTCCGTGGGGCTGAGGCCCGGCTCGCCCCAGTCGGGATCGAGCGCGGGGCCGTCCTCGCCGCCGTCGAGGGCGATGTCGGCCAAAAGCGCGCGCACGGTGTTGCTGATCGGGGGCGGGCGCCATTCGGGCACGCGGATCTCGCCCGTGGGCGTGACGATGGTGGCGATGGCATGGGCCAGGATGGCGGCCGGATCGGCCAGCGCGCCGCCCCAGTTGCCCGAGTGGTGCCCGCCTGCGCGCAGATCGCAGACCAGATCGAAATTGACCGACCCGCGATTGCCGAGCGAGACCGTGGGGCGCTCAGGCGCCACGCGCGGCCCGTCAGAGCCGATGAAGACGTCCGCCGCAAAGACCTCGCGATGGGCCTCGATCACCTCGCGCAGGCCCTTGGAGCCGATCTCCTCGCCCATCTCCAGCACGATCTTGGCGTTGAAGCCAAGGTGCCCGCCGCGCGCGCTCAAGGCCGCCTCGATGGCGCGCAGGTTGATGAGATGCTGGACCTTGTTGTCGGCCGTGCCGCGCCCGTAGAGGCGTTCGCCCTCGCGTGCGAGGCGCCAGGGGCCCTCGCCCTTGGACCAGCGCTCCTCCAGCCCGCGGATCACATCGCCGTGGCCGTAGCCCAGCACGGTGGGCAGGTTGGCGTCCTCGATGCGGGTGGCAAGCAGGATGGGGCCGGCACCCTCCACCGGATTGTCGAAGACTTGCGTGGTGAAGCCGAGCGCCTCTAGCGCCGGGATCATCGCCTCGTCGAGATAGCGCTGACAGTGGGGCAGGCCCTCGGGGATCTGGCTCTCGGTCGGGATGGCGACGAGGCGGGCCAGCTCAGTCTCTAAGCGGCCCTCGTCGAGATAGGCGGTGGCGTGGGCGATGGCCTCGGCGCGGGTGGCGTGGGCGTCCATGGGCGCTCCTCAGTTGCGGTTTTCGGGGGCGGTCACATCGCGCAGGCCGTCGCCCAGCAGATTGATCGCGAGCACCAGGAAGAAGAGCGCAGCCCCCGGCACGGTGATCAGCCAGGCCTCGAAAAACATCAAGCCTTTGGCCTCGGCGATCATCAGCCCCCAGGAGGGTAGCGGCGGCTGCACGCCGAGCCCGAGAAACGACAGGGCTGCTTCGAGCAAAATCGCATGGGCCATCTCGATGGTGGCGACCACGATCAGCCCCGGCGCGATATTGGGCAGGATCTCGCCAAAGATGATACGCGCGCGCGACGAGCCCAGCGTCTCGGCGGCGGCCACGAAATCGCGTTGTCGCATCTGCATGGTGGCCGCGCGGGTGACCACGGCGAACTGGTCCCAGATCAGTAGGCCCAGCACCAGCACCACGACCGTCAGCGACGAGCCGATGAGGCTGACGACGGCAATGGCCACCAGCACCACCGGCATGGAGAGGCGCGTGGTGATGATAAACGAGCACACCGCATCGACGCGCCCGCCGAAATAGCCCGCGGCAAGGCCGAGCGACGTGCCGATCACCAGCGAGATCGCCATGGCCGAAAAGCCGATCAAAAGCGAGATGCGGGCGCCATAGAGGAGGCGCGAGAGGTAGTCGCGCCCCAGCATGTCGGTGCCAAGCGGGTGCTCCCAGGTGGCTTTGGCGTGGTCGAACCAGACGGGGGGGATGAGTTTGCGGTCGAGCACTTGGTCGTAGGGGTCGTGCGGGGCGATCCAGGGCGCGAGCAGCGCCATGGCCACGATCACCAGCAGCACTCCAGCCCCAAAGACAAACCCCGCATGGCCGAAGGCGCGCTTGCGCAGCTTGGCGGCGGGAGTGGGGGCGGTGGCGCGGATTGCGGCGAGATCGAGGGTTTGGTCGCTCATCCGAGCCTCCTCAAGCGGTGCGCAGGCGCGGGTCGAGCCAGGCGTTGAGCAGGTCCGCCACCAGCGTCAGCACGATGTAGAACAAGCTCAAGACCAGCACGATGGCCTGCATCATGGGCAAGTCGGCCCGCTGGATGCTCTCCCAGGCGAGATAGCCGAGGCCGTTGATGGCGAAGATGGTCTCGATCACGATGGAGCCGCCGAGCATAAAGCCAAACTGCACCGCCGCCAGTGCGACCACGGGGATGATGGCGTTGCGCAGCGCATGTTTGAACAGCACCGTGTGCGGGCGCAGGCCCTTGGCGCGGGCGGTGCGGATGTAGTCGGCCGCCAGCACCTCCAGCATGCCCGCGCGCGTCAGGCGCATCACGGCGGGGGTGACGTAGTAGCCGAGTGCTATGGCGGGCATGACGAAATTGGCCCAACTATCCGAGCCCGTGATCGGCAGCAGCCGCCAGGTGATGCCAAACCAGAGCACCAAGGTGAGGGCAAACCAGAACGAGGGCATGGCCTGTCCGACCACGGCGAGGGTGAGGGCTGCCCGGTCGATCAGGCTGTTGGGGCGGATGGCGGCCAGCACGCCGAGCGGGATCGAGAGGGCGAGCGCAAAGGCCAGGGCGAGGGCTCCGAGCAGCATGGTGGTGGGCAGGCGCTCGAAGATCACCTCGGCCACGGGGGCGCGCAGGTAGTGCGACTGGCCGAAATCACCCTGGAGCGCGCGGCCCAGCCAGTCGAAGTATTGCACGATGATGGGGCGGTCGTAGCCGTAATATTGGCGGATGCTCTCGATGTCGGCCTGGGTCGCGGCTTCGCCTGCGAGCGCCACCGCCGGGTCGCCCGAGAGATAGATCATGGAGAAGGTGAGCGCCGAGACCGTCAGCGCCACCAGCACCGCGACGCCGAGGCGCCGCACGACATAGGCCAGCATCTGGACCTCCGCCTAAGGCTGGGAGAGACGGCCCGCACGCGAGGGCGCGGGCCGTGAGAGATCACTTCCAGGAGGCGGCGTAGAAGCGCGGGATCTCGTCGGGTGTCGGCGTGAAGTCGAGATCCTCGGAGAAAGCGTAGTATTTGGCGTAGGTGAACATCGGCACCCAGTAGGCTTCCTCGGCGATGCGGCTGAGGGCTGCCTGATAGGCGGCGGCGCGATCGGCGGGCTCGACCGTGGTGTCGCCCTTGCCGAGCATGGCGACCACGTCTCCATCGCCGCCGGGGCCGGAGGGGTCGTCCTTACCGCCCGAGAAGAAGTGGCTGGTTGAGGCCGAGACATCGGGGATCGAATTGGAGCCCCAGGTCATGTGGGCGAGCGGCGTCTCGCCACCCCAGATCAGATCGCGCAGCGCCCGGTACTGGAGAAACGACAGCTTGGCCCGAATGCCAACGCGCGCCAGATCGCCGATCACCGCCTCGGTGAACTCGCGCTGGCGGTAGGCGTAGATGTCGAACTCGAAGCCGTCCGGATAGCCCGCCTCGGCGAGCAGCGCCTTGGCCTTTTCGGGGTCATACTCGTACTGGGGCACCTCCCCCGTGCAGGCGAACTGATCGGGATGGCAGGCGGCGTGGATCACCACCGAAGCAGGCCCCACCAGATTGCGCGCAATCGCCTCACGGTCGATGGCGTGGGCGACGGCGCGGCGCACGCGGGCGTCCTTGAAGAACTCCTGGCCCGAGCGCCCGGCCACATCGAAGGTCAGATACGAAATCCGCATGGTCTTGGCGTTTTCGACCTGCACGGGGCCTGCGCCTTCGAGACGCTCGGCCTGATCCTTGGGCACGTCCCAGACCCAGTCGATGCCGCCGGTCAGAAGCTCGGCCAACTGGGTGTTGGACTCCTTAATGGTGCGGAAGTGGATCTTGCCAATGGAGGGTGTGCCTTTGGGGCCGCCCTCGAAATAGTCCGCATTGGCCTCCCAATGCACATACTCGCCCGCGCGCGTGTCGGTCCACTTGTAGGGACCGGTGCCGACTGGATCGACGGCGCTGTAATCGGGTTTGCCGTCGGCGCCCATCGGTGCGCTGTCGTAGTGGCCTTCGGGGACGATGAAGATCGCGCCCGCCATATAGGCCAGAGCCGCTGGAAACGGCGCATCGAGCTTGAGGCGCACGGTGTTCTCGCCCGTGACCTCGGCGCTCTCCAGCCATTTGACGTTGTTGGTGGTGAGCACGCCGCTGTCGGGGCTGGCCACATGATTGACGGTGTAGGCCACATCCTCGGGGCCAAAGCTGGTGCCGTCGTGGAAGACCACGCCCTCGCGCAGCGTCAGGTCCATGGTGGTGTCGTCGACCCAAGTCCACTCGGTGGCGAGCAGCGGTTCGTACTCGCCGGTCTCCAAGTTGCGAAACAATAGCGCATCCCAGCCGAGATGGCCCATGATGACCAGCTCGCGGGTGTTGTTGTAGTAGGGATCGACCACCGCCACCTCGCGGTCGGTCGACCAGGTCAGCGTGTCGTCGGCCTTGCCGGCCAACGCGGGCGCAGCCGCCAGCCCCAGAGCAGCGCCAACCGCCGCCCGGGCGAGCATTTGGATCTTGGTACTCTTCATACGGACACCTCCTGTCGAGTGGCCTCCACGCCGGTGCGGGCAGAGAGAGGCAAAACGTGCCCGGCTGCATGGCCAGGGCATCGGTTTGGTTAAGCGTGGATGGTGTCACCGGTGGGGGCGGCTTTCAAGCATCGTTTCGCAGCCGCATCATGACAGCATCGCTGAGATCGAGATCGAGATCGAGAGTGGGGCGGGGCGCTGGCCTCAGCCGCGCTGGCGGCGGGCACTCTCATAGGCCGCGGAGGTCTCGTAGTAGGCGTCAAAGCCGATGCGCTGGCGCAACTCGGTGAACTCCATCAGGAGGGGCTGGCGCGGTGTGTCGCTCTCCAACGCCGCCAGCGCCGCCATCATCGCGCGCATCGCCGCCGCCATCAGTGTCAGCGGATAGGCGGCGATAGCATAGCCAAGGGCCCCCAGTTCGGCGTGGGAGAGATCGGGGGTCTCGCCGCCCTCGACGATATTGGCCATCTTGGGGCCTGGCAGATCGGCGCAGACCTGGCGCATCTCCTCGACGCTGCGCGGCGCCTCGACGAACAGGATATCGGCGCCGAGGGTATGAAAGCGTTCGGCGCG
>JBCDHK010000285.1:0-5242 GCA_038750185.1 Pseudomonadota bacterium | reverse complement strand
TGCGGAGCTCGTGTCCAGCAGCCAGAGCAACCCCTCTGCATCACGCACCGGAGCGCCCTGGACGACATACCGGGTGCCGTCACCGAGTTCGATCACGTCTCCCTCGGCAGGCGCCGCAATCTCGCCCACGCGGACCTCGAACTTGGCCGGCTCCGTCGAGGACAGGATACGCGCGGCACCGAACGAGAGCGGCTCCTCCTCCCGACGCAGTACGAGGCGCACCGGGAACGGCGGATCGCCGTTCGCCGGGGTGTAGGTTGCAGGGAGGCTCAGGTTGGGGTCGGTATGCAGCACTGCGAGCGCGCGATCGAAGGCGGTGGCGCTCACTTCTTGGCACCCCCGGTCTCAGGCGGCTTGCTTGCCGGGGTTTGGGGCTGCTTGGCCGGTTCGGGCTCGGCACCCTGCACCACCGGTGCAGGCGGCGGTGTATACGCCTTGGCCAGGCCGCGCTTGATCAAGCTCTCGGCCTCTGCCTGCTCAAGCGTGACCGGGGTGCCAGGCGCGACCGGGCCATCGGCGCCGGTGAGGGTGGTGTGCGAGATGACTTGCATGGATCTCTCCTCCATCAGCGCACCGTGGCGCAGAACGACGCGTTGGGGCGGGCCGGCACCATCAGCGGCGCCGACTGGCTCATCACCCACTCGACGGCAGGGTCCTGTTCGATCCAGTTTTTCGAGTAGATCTCGACGGGCTGATACCCGGCGCTTGGATCTTTGATGGCGCCGTGGGCCTGATAGCCGGCCACGCCCGCGTCTTCGCCCGGGGCGGCGATGATCACAGTGTTGGCCGGCATGAAGCTCTCCCTCACCCCGCCCGGCGTGTCGTAAGGCTGGGTGTATGTCCAGAAATCGAACTGTCCGACCGAGCCGACATAGGTGCCCCAGCGGCCTTCGCCGCGCGAGAGCGGCCCCAGCTCGACTTGAGTGGGGCGCACGTAGCGATGGTCGAGGATCTTGTCGATCTGCGGATCTCTGCGAGCATACGCCCAGGCGGTCGGATGCATGACGACCACGTTTGCCGCCGCACCAGAGCTATCGGCGACAAGATCGGACCACGCTTGGATGTCGTCGAGAGGCGAGACACCGGCCTCGCCCCAACGCGCAGCACCGGTCAGCGTGACCGTGTGCGCTGGATCGCGCCCGAAATCCACCGACTGTCTCGGATAGTCTTCACCCTCGACGATAACCGAGCCGGTGCGCAGCGCGGCACTGGCCATCCACTCCTTGCGGCGCAGGGCCTTGAAGTACTGCTCTTGCACGATCTCAACCAAGACCTGATCACGACGTGCGTTGGGAGATTGATCGCCGCCAAAGCGCTCGCCGTGGCGGCGCTTGAGCGGGCGATTTAGACCGACTTCATTCTTGAGCTTCATGTAAGCCGGCGTGAAGGTGTCGGTCTGGTAGCCTTTGGCCCTGACTGGCGTGCCCTGGACGAGCGGCGAGCAGAACGGCGCCAGCCCGAGTGCCCGGTCGAGCTTGTCGAACTCGATGGTGTCGGTATCGAAGTTGACGATGCTGGGAAAAAACACCTCCGTCAGGAACATCTGCGGGCGATCCAGCCCGGAGATGACCGACTGCAACGTGCGGGTATCGTATAGACTGACCATGATGGTTACTCCGAGCCAACGGCGGTGAGGAAGATTGGCGCCTGCGCTGCGCGGAAGGCCGTCGAGACGGTCGCCGCGGTATAGGCGCCGCCGTAGGTGAGAAGGGCCTGATCGAAGACGCCCGAGAAGTAGGCGAGCCCCTGAACATCGCCGCCCGAGGCGTCCACGGCTTCGCCGAGAATCGCGGACGGTGTCTGGGAGCCATCCGCTGCGCTGTCGGTGGAGAGCACATAGACGCCGGTGGCGGTGATGCGCCCGAGCACGGCACCGGCGGCCAGAGCGGCGCCGCCACCGACAGTAACTGCGGTGCCATACCGCGGGTAATTGCCGACCGTGATCTGGTTGGGGTCGTAGGTTTGGACAGTACGCGAGACCATGGCTCAGTCCTTTCCGCGGTTGAGGGTGATGCCGGCATTGGCCAGAATGCGCGCTGCGATCTTTTCGTGCTCGCTACCGCCCTCGCCCCCGCCGCTCGCAGCCGGGGTCGGGTCTTTGCCCTTCATGCGCGCCCCGAGGCTGCTGCCCTTGGGTGCGGAGGCGAGCACCGCCTTGGCCGCTGCGGCGCTCATGTTGCTGTTGAAGGCGAGGTTGGCGGCCATCTCCAGGGTCTCGGGCGTGGCGGCGGCGAAGATGGCGGCGCAGCGCTGGCGCTCAGAGCGGGCGCCGGCCTTGTGGCCTGCCCGCCAGTCGGCGCTCTTGGCGCCTTTGCGGGCGTCCTTGCCGCCGCCGGCCTGTTCCTCTTCCATGGCCATGTCGTCGTCTTCGTCGCCCATGGCCTCGGTGTCCTCACCGCCGGCCTGCGCTTCTTCCTCGTCCAGGGCGGTGTCGTCGTCCTCCATGGCTTCGGTGTCGTCTTCCATGGCCTTGGGTTTGGCCGCACGCCCGCGGCCTCCGCCCAGGTTGGCGAAGTTGAGTAACATCACGATTTCCTTCTGTGATCAGCCGGCGGTGCCGGCCTGGGTGATGCCCTCGACGAAGAGGGCGAGGGCGTCGTCTGCCGGCAGGACCGCATCGAACAGGCCAAGTGCCTCAGCACGTGCGAGCGCCGCGGGGCCGCTGAAGGCTTGCGCCTCGGTCGCGAGCACCGCATCGAGGGTGAGCGCGTCGCGCCGGCCGTCTGCCACCGACTGGGCGAACAGCCGGCGTAGATCGTCGATCTCGGCCTGGACGGCGCTGGCGTAGTCGGGCTCGACGGGCTTGAGCGGATGGCCATCGGCCTTGCGCGCGCCCGAGTAGAACAGCGTCGGCACCACACCTTCGGCCTCGAACAGGCCGGTAAAATCGAGATGCAGGCCGATCACGCCGATATGGCCGAGACCGCCGTCGCGGCTGACGCTGATCGTATCGGCGCTGGACGCCAGCCAGTACGCCGCCGAGAACGCCATATTGGCGATCACGCTTGCCACCGGTTTGGCCTCACGCGCCGCCCGGATCGTGGTCGCGGTCTGATCGACGCCGGCGACATAGCCGCCCGGGCTGTCCACCCAGAGCGCGATGGCGGCGACGTCGTCATCGGCCAGCGCTTCGCCGATCTGCCAGCGCAGTTGCATGCAGCCGGTGGCCCAGCGACAGCCGAGCCAGTCGAAGTCGGGCAGGATCAGACCCAGGACCGGGATCACCGCCACCGAACCGTGGAGATCGTAGGGCTTCCAGCCGCCCTCGCGCAGCGCCATGGCCTGGTGCATCGAGACCACACCCTCCGGCACCTTGCCGTCCCGGGCAGCCAACACGCGCCGCGCGGTCTCTTCGGCCCAAAGCCCTCTGGTGGGATCGAGGGCAAGCGCCCCCGTGGCCACGCGCGCGAGCGCCTGACATGTGCCTAGCATCGCTGTCTCCACGGTTAGTCTCGCGCCGCCCCGGAGGCGGGACGGGCGTCCGCGCGGTCGCTCGGATCGGGACCGCCGCCGATCAGTTCGGCAAAACGTTCCTGCGCCGGATGCAACACGCCCTCGGGCATGGCCGCGATCTCGCGCTGGATCTGGTCGAGGTTGTCCTCGTAATCGACGCCGGTGAGTTCCGCCGCCTCGTCTTCCATGGTCGAGAGCCCGAGCGAGACCCGCATGGCCGAAGCCTGGGCCTCCTTGACCGGATCGACGAAGCCGCGCCCGGGGCCGATCCATTTGCAGCGCAGCCACGCGCCGGGGGCAGACCAGAACGCCTCCAGCCCGCCCGGGATCTCGACCAGACCGAGATCGATGGCTTCTTCCATGACGGCCAGGCGCACCGGTCCGCACCAGCGCTGGGCAAAGGCACGCCGCCGCGCCGTCAGCCCGCGCCAGATCTCCACCAGCGCCGCACGGGCCGAGCTGTAGTTGGTCTTGGACCAGTCGGTGGCGAGTTGCTCGTAACTTGTGCCGATCCCGGCGGCGACCCGGCGCAGCACCGCTGCCTCGAAAGCATCGAAGTTGCCGGCGGGGCGTTCGGCCTTGACGGTCTCGATGCTATCCGTGGGTGGTACAACCGGGATACGGTTATTGCCGAAGGTCAGCTTTTGCCTATCAAGCATCTCATTGCGCGCTGCATCGAAACCCAGATACTTGCCGTCGCTAAGCAGATCGGCAATTTCAGCCGATTCCATCTGGCTCTTGACGTAGACGCCCAGGATCGCGCCCAGCACCGCCGATTGCAGTTCGACGCGGGCGTATTTGTCCTCCATCTTGAGCGCATCGGCCACGGCAGCAAGACGCGAGACGCCGCGGGTCTGGCCATCGCGGTGCTTGTCGAAGAAATGCACCACGATGGGACGGCCCCACTCGGCCTCGCGCTCGGTGCGCTCCCAGGTCCAGCGCCCCGTGCCCCAGAAGGCGAAGGGGTGCTCGGCGCGCAGGTGATAGGCGATGGCGCCGCCGTAGTCGTCCAGTTCGACCCCGCCGCGCAGGCGCTGGGTGTCGGGGCGGTTCTGCGGGTTGTCGAGGAGATCGGGATCGACCACGCGCAGCCGGGTGCGGAAGACGGGCGCCGTCTCGTCCCAGTGCAGCACGCCGAGCGCGTCGCCGTCGAGCATGTAGCTGCGATAGGCCAGCGCTGCGAGACCGCCCCAATCGAGCGCCCGGGTCGCGTCGCAGAAAAGCCGCGGATCGTCTGCCCAGCGCCGCCAGGCCGCGTCCATCTCGGCGCCAATGGCCGCGGCCTGCTCGCGCTCGATGCCGAGCAGGCGCCAATCGGGCCGGGCGGTCGGTCGGAACTGCGCGCCGACGACGGCGTCCACCTCGGACTGCACCGCGCCCGCCGCATAGCCGTTGTTGCGCGCCAGATCGCGCACGCGCCCGGTGACGGTGTCGCGCCCAAAGCCGATCTCGCTGTCGGGATGCTCGCGCCCGGGATGCCAGGCGGCAACCTCAGAGGTGATCACGTCGGCGGCATCGTAGGGCGCATCGGTGGCGAGGCCGGCTTGCAGCTTGGGCTGGGCCGGCGCGCTGGCGTCAGGCTTGCGCGGCACGACGGGGACGCGGGACACCGACACTTGGCTCATCGGAAGTCCACCCCAATGGCACCGCCGCCGCGGCGTGCCCCAAGCTGGCGCTCCAGCGAACGAATGTAGGCGCGAAGCTGGCCGAGCTTGGCCTCGGAATAGACCACCATGCGCCCATCGATGCGCACCTGCACTGAGCGCGTGCCGATCACGAGCTGGTGCTC
>JBCDHK010000284.1:0-5243 GCA_038750185.1 Pseudomonadota bacterium | reverse complement strand
CGGCCGAGGCGCTGTTTAGTGAGGCCGAACGCTGCGGGCTGCGTTTGATCGCGGGCAAGACCATGATGGACCGCAACGCGCCACCGGGGGTGCTCGACACCGCGCAGTCCGCCTATGACGACACCAAAGCGCTGATCGAACGCTGGCACGGGCGCGGGCGCACTGAAGTGGCGATCACGCCGCGCTTTGCCATCACCTCGACACCGGCCCAGATGGAGGCCGCGCAGGCGCTTGTCCGCGCGCATCCCGGTTGCCCGGTCCAGACCCACTTGAGCGAAAACCACGCCGAGATCGCTCTGACCGCCGAGCTTTACCCCGAGGCGGTGGATTATCTCGATGTCTACGAGCGCTACGATCTGCTTGGGCGGCGCGCGCTGTTTGGCCACTGCTTGCACCTGAGCGCGCGCGAGCGAGCGCGCTTGGCCGAGACCGGTTCGGTGGCGGTGTTTTGTCCCACCTCCAATCTGTTTTTGGGCTCGGGCCTGTTCGATCTGGCTGGCTTGGAGCAGGCAGGGGTGCGCACGGCGCTGGCCAGCGACATCGGCGGCGGTACCAGTTACTCGCTGCTGCGCACCCTCGATGAGGCCTACAAGGTGTTGCGCTTGCAAGGCCAGACCCTGGATCCGCTCTCGGCATTCTATCGGGTAACGCGCGGCAATGCGGAGGCGCTGGGGCTGGCCGAGTGCATCGGGACGCTGGAGGCGGGCACCGAGGCTGATGTCGTGGTTCTCGATGCGCGGGCGACGCCTGCCATGGCGCTCAGGATGGAGCGGGTCGAGACACTGGCTGAAGAGTTGTTCGTTCTTCAGACCTTGGGTGACGACCGTGCCGTGCGTGCGGTCTATGTGGCGGGAGAGCCAGCATAGCGCGCTGGCACATCTCTCACACGATGGCTGCACATCCTCGGGGGGTTACCCGCAAGCCCCATGGTCCCATGGCCGCTCCATGGCCTCGGCGGCTGTGCTCATGCCGCAGAGCGTGGCCATTTCTGCGCTCTGGAGCCTGCTTTGGGCGTCCTCTGGCGCTCGGCTTCGACCATGCGCCGGCTTGATTGCGCCACAGCACCCAGCGAATCGCGCAGCCGCGCCAAGAGCAGCCGCGTCTCCAGATCGAGCCGGCAGCCGTTCTCCAAAAGATACTGCTCCAGCGTGAACTCGATGTTCTCCAGCGGCAGACGAATCTCATCCGTCAACGCCTCGATGCGGTGGCGCGCGTGGGTGCTCTGGGGCTCGCGAGGTGGCTCGCCGATGGGATGGGCCTGGGTGGGGTTCTCGATCATGCTGGTCGGGTCTTCTTCTGCTCGTGTTGGTCGGCTGGATCGCGCTGCGCTCTCCAGGGGTTGCGCTGTCCCAGGGGGTCTCGAGTTCGTCTCGGCTTAGGCTCGACTTCGTATCGGCGGTGCCCGTTTTGGCGGCGCCCGTTTGGCAGTGCCCCGTGCCCTGGCCCACACGCCGTGCCCTGGCCCACACGCCCTGACATCCCGTCTCCCTACCGCCTGCGGGTTTCATCTTGGTTGGGGCGCGGCGTGGGGCAAAGTTGAAGAGCCATGGTTAAGACTAGGTGAATCGCAAACGGAGACTTGCGCCCAGAGAGACGGATTATCCTGTCATGAATGTCACACGCCCCCACCGAACCGCCGCGCCAGACGTCCTGGTGATTGGCGCTGGCGTGTTCGGCCTTTGGTGCGCGCGCGCTTGTGCCCAGGCGGGGCTCACTGTCGTGCTGGCCGAGCGCACGCGCGCGGGGGCTGGTGCCAGTGGCGGACCGGTCGGGGCGCTCACCCCCCACCAGCCCGCTAACTGGTCGGAACTAAAAGAGTTTCAGGCCCAGTCCCTGCTCGCCCTACCCGCCGAGATCGCCGCCCTCGAAGTCGAGACCGGTCTTGCTACCGGCTATGCGCCGGTCGGGCGGCTGACCCCTGTCGCCTCCGAGAAAGCACGCCAGGCCGTGACAGCGCAATCGGCCGCAGCCGCCGCGCATTGGGGCGGGCGGCAGCTGGAGTGGCGCGCCACAGCGCCGCAGGCCGGGCTCCTGGCTGAAGACGCCCTCACCCACGGCCTGATCCACGACACCCTCTCGGCGCGCATCGAGCCGCGCGCCTATCTGGCAGCACTGGAGGCCTCGCTCGACGCGCTCGGGGTGGTGCGCCGCTATGGTTGGAGGCTCTTGGAGATCGGCGACAAGAACGGCGGCCCGGTGCGCTTTGACGCCGGGCAGATCAGCGCGGGCGCGGTGGTGCTGGCCATGGGCTGGGAGGGGTTTGGTGTGGCCGGTCTCACCGGTAGCGCCGGGGTCAAGGGACAGGCGGCGATCCTGGCTGCCGATCTGCCCAAGGAGACGCCGGTGATCCAGGGCCGTGGCCTCTATGTCTGTGCGCATGGGACGGGGCGGGTTGGCGTCGGCTCGACCTCGGAGACTGCCTGGACGCATCCCGATCCCGACACGCGCCTTGACGAGACCGTGGCTGCGGCGCGCGCGCTCTGTCCTGCCTTGGCTGGGGCGCCGGTGATCGAGCGCTGGGCAGGGGTGCGACCGCGCGCGCCTGCACGGGTGCCGGTGGTCGGGCGCTTGCCCCGATGTGAGCCCGGACATGGGAACATCTGGATCGCCAATGGCGGCTATAAGATCGGCTTCGGTTTGGCGCATGCCATCGGGCGCAACGTGGCAGCTGACATCGCAGGCCAAGCTACGCCGCAGGCCCTGCCGGTCGCTTTTGCGCCCGAGCACCACCGCACGGCAATCGGCAAGAACAAGACCCGCACTGATCCGAGTCAGTAGACCGAGAAAATATTGCTCAAATCAAGCCGGCAATTGGTCAAACCGGCATTGGCAAGCGCGCGCCCCCTGGTTATCGTCGCGACCCGACCGCCATGGGCGGGTCGCTTAATCAACATCGTCTGGGAGGACGTACATGGATCGCCGTTCGTTTATCAGGGGCGCAGGCGTCGCCGCAGGGGCAACCGCCACCACCAGCCTCGCCGCCCCCGCCGTCGCCCAGGGCCGCATCGAGATGGTCATCGTCTCGACCTGGCCGCGCGACTTTCCGGGCCTGGGCACCTCGGCCCAGCGCTTGGCCGCCCGCATCTCCGAAGTGACCGATGGGCGCATCGACGTCGAATACTTCGCCGCTGGTGAGCGCGTTGGCGCCTTCGACAGCTTCGACGAGGTCGCCTCGGGCAACGCCCAGGCCTACATCGCCGCCGATTATTACTGGAAGGGCAAGCACCCGGGCTGGGCGCCCTTCACCGCCGTGCCCTTCGGCCTCACCTACACCGAGATCGACGCCTGGATCAAATTCGGCGGCGGCCAGGAGCTGTGGGACGAATTGGCCGGCGAGTTCGGCCTCAAGAACTTCGCCTGCGGCAACACCGGCGTGCAGATGGGCGGCTGGTTCAACAAGGAAATCGAGAGCCCTGACGACCTCAAGGGCCTCAAGATGCGCATTCCGGGCCTGGGTGGCGACGTCATGGCCAAGCTGGGCGCCTCGCCGGTCTCGCTGCCGGGCAGCCAGATCTACGAGAACTTGGTCTCGGGTGCGGTGGACGCCACCGAGTGGGTCGGCCCCTACAACGACTTCTTCATGAAGTTCTACGAGGCGGCTCAGTACTACTACTGGCCGGGCATGCACGAGCCGGGCTCGCAGCTGGCGCTGGGCATGAACGCCTCCTGGTGGGGCACGCTCTCCAAATCCGATCAGGCGATCATCCAGGCCTGCTGTAACGAAGAAAACGCCCGCCAGATGGGCGAGGCCAACGCCCAGAACGGCGTCTTCCTGGCGCGCCTCATCGAAGAGCAGGGCGTCGAGCTGCGCGAATTCAACGAGGACGTCTATGATGCCTTTGGCGAAGCGGCTGAGGAAGTGATCGAGGAGGCGGGTGACCACTCCGATCTGGCCAAGCGCATCTACGACAGCTTCCTCGATGCACGCCGCGACATTGGCGGCTGGATGGCGATCTCCGATATCGCCTTCTCGCAAAAGCGCAACCGCGTCGTCGGCATCGGCTAAAGCCCCCTAAAACTTGGCGGAGCGGGCAGCGTCCGCTTCGCCACCACAGGAGAGCAACGAAGGGGCCGGTCAACGGCTCCGCATTCCAGACCCGCCCAAGGCGGGCTACAGGGGGATGTGAGACGTGTCCGACGCACCGCTTCCGGCGACGCGCGGCACCCAGGGGGTCAGGATTTTCTCCTGGCTGATGGTGACCGCGGTCCTTGTCTTTCTCATCAACAACTATCTGTCGTTTTGGCGCGACTGGCCTGGGGCTGGCGCGCTGCTGGCCGGCGAGGGCGGGCTGCTCTCGGGGCTGCAGATCGGCCTGTACGCCTTGGCGCTGATCGGGACGGTGCTCTATGTGAGCCGCTCGCCGGGGCGCGCCTTGCGTGCCGATGCCGCTGTGATGAGCCGCGGGGTCAAGTTTTTCATTCGCTGGGCGTTTTTCGCCGTACTCTTGGTCGGCTTGGCTGACATTGCCGTGTCGTTCCTGCGCGTCGAAGAACTGCTGCCAGCCCAGATCACCCAAGTGCTGATCCTGCTCGGCACCGACCCCGCTGCCGCCGCCACCCAAGGCACCGAGATCGCCGACGCCTGGGGCTTTAACGCCAACCGTGCACCGCAAGTGCATCTGCCGCTGATCGGGGTGGCGCTGCTTTTGGCCATCGTCTTGCCCACGCTCGGCTTTCACTGGCTGGCGGTGCTGGTGGTGCTGGCTGAACTCTCCATCGTGATCACGCGCTTCATCTTTTCCTATGAGCAAGCCTTCCAAGGCGATCTGGTGCGCTTTTGGTATGGCGCGCTGTTTCTCTTCGCCTCGGCCTACACGCTGCTCGAAGACGGCCATGTCCGCGTCGATGTGTTCTACGCCGGGCTCTCCAGCCGCACCCAAGGCGCACTCAACAGTTTCGGCTGTCTCGTGATGGGCATCCTGTTTTGCTGGGTGGTGCTCTATCTTGGCATGGCGACAAAATCCTCGGTGATCAATGCGCCGCTGCAGAGCCTGGAAGTCACCCAGGCCGGTTTTGGCATGTACGTCAAATACCTGATGGCTGGGTTTCTGGCCATCTTCGGCGTCAGCATGATGATCCAGTTCTCGGCCTACCTGCTGGAGAGCGTCGCCGATTGGCGCGGCGACCCAGGCGGGCGCGCCCACCATCTTCACGGCCACGACGGCGATCATCCGAGCGAGGTCTGACGCGATGGAACTCTATTTTCTCGCCCTTTTGGTGCTGCTCATGGCCATGGCGCTGGG
>JBCDHK010000283.1:0-5247 GCA_038750185.1 Pseudomonadota bacterium | reverse complement strand
TCAGGGCCCCGAGGACGGACGCGCGCTGGCCCAAGGCGCGCTCGAAGGGCTCTATACGCGTCTCGAAGAAGGCCGCCCTGTGGAGCCCGGCGATGTCGATGCCATGATCCGCATGGGCGCCGTGTTTGAGGAGCCTCGCCCCGAGCCCGCACGCCAGCTCGATATGTTTCCTGGCGGGCGTCTGGAGATCCGCACCCGCAAGAAAACCATCGAGCCGCGCACGCGTACTCAGGGCGAGTATGTGCGCGCGCTGTTTGAGCGCGAGTTGGTGTTCGGTGTCGGCCCCGCGGGCACGGGCAAGACCTACCTCGCCGTCGCCGTTGCCGTCTCGATGTTCAATGACGGGCTGGTCGAGCGCATCGTGCTCTCGCGCCCGGCTGTCGAGGCGGGCGAGCGCCTGGGCTTTCTGCCGGGCGACATGAACGAAAAGATCGATCCCTACCTGCGCCCTCTCTACGACGCGTTGGCCGATATGTTGCCCGCCAAGCAGCTTGAGCGCCTACGCGCCGAGGGCAAGGTCGAGGTGGCGCCCTTGGCCTTCATGCGCGGGCGCACCCTCTCCAATGCCTTCGTGGTGCTCGATGAGGCGCAAAACACCACCGAGATGCAGATGAAGATGTTTCTCACCCGCATGGGCGAGGGCTCGCGCATGGCGATCACCGGCGATCCCTCGCAGATCGATCTGCCGCGCGGTGTGGGCTCCGGGCTGGTCGAGGCGCTGCGCGTGCTAGAGCCGGTCGAGCAGATCGCCATCGTGCGCTTTGCCTCCTCGGACGTGGTGCGCCATCCCATGGTCGCGCGCATCATCGACGCCTACGACAAAGCCGCACGCGGCGGCACGGCGCTGCCGTGAGCGACGACCCGAGGGACGGTTTGGTCGAGGTCATCGCCGAGGAGCCCGGCTGGGCGACGGCATTGCCCGATCTGCCCGCCTTGGCCGAGACCGCCGCCGGTCTGGCGCTCACAGCCGAGGCACGTGATCCCACACGCTGGACACTGGCGCTCCTGGCCTGCTCGGATGCGCGAATCGCCACCCTCAACGCCGAATTTCGCAGCCGTGCCCGCCCGACCAACGTGCTCAGTTGGCCCAGCTTTACCGTCCTGCCGCGCGACGATAGCCTGCCCACCCTTGAGCGCACCCACCTCGGTGATCTGGCCATAGCGCTCGAAACCGTGGCCTTTGAGGCCGATCAGGCCGGAATTTCCTTGAAACACCACGCAATTCACTTGATCTTGCATGGGTGTTTGCATCTCCTCGGCTACGACCACGCCAATGAGGCTGAGGCGGTGCGCATGGAACGAACCGAGGCCCGTCTCCTCGCGGGGCTCGGCATTGCAGACCCTTATCAACGAGGCAGTGCGCCGAGCGCGCACCTAAATGGATGACGATGGACGCCAGTCACGGCCCCCTGCCCCCCAAGCCCGCTCTGGAGGCAGCCCATACTGCCCAAGCCCCCGCCTCCACCGCCGAGGGCGCTGCCCCGGGTGAGAGCGAGGACCCAGTCCAACCAGCCAGTAGGCCGGTTGAGGTACAACAGGGGGCGCCACAGGAGAGCTTTTCCTTTGCCGGTCTCTTGAAACGCGCAACCGGGGCGCTCAGTGCCCAATCCCCCGATGATGACGGCGAGGATGGCGACGCGCTCGGCTCGGCCTTCGCCGGCTCGACCGCGTCTGAGCGCGCCATGGTGCTCAATATCCTGCGCTTGCGCGAATTGCGTGTCGAAGACGTCATGACCCCGCGCGCCGATATCGTCGCCGTGGCCGAGGACGCCTCACTGGAGACGGTGACGGTGGCCTTGCAGCGCGGCTCGCTCTCGCGCCTGCCGGTCTATCGTGAGACGCTGGACGACCCCATCGGCTTCGTCCACCTCAAGGACCTGGCGCTCTATTATGGCGTTGGCTGCCCGAGCGAGGACACCCCCGACTTTGCCCTCGCCAATCACCTGCGCCCTGCCCTTTACGTGCCGCCGTCCATGCGCATCGTCTCGCTGTTGCGCAAGATGCAGGGCGCGCGCGTGCACATGGCGCTGGTGATCGACGAGTTCGGCGGTGTCGACGGTCTCGTCACCATCGAGGATCTGGTCGAGCAGATCGTGGGCGACATCGAGGACGAGCACGACAGCGAAGACCCCGCCCAGTGGGTCGAGGAGGCGCCGGGGGTCTATGTCCTCGACGCGCGCACCGACATCCGCGCTTTCGAGGCGGCCGAGGGGGTGCATCTCCTGCCCGAGGACTGGGAGGAGGACGTCGATACCATGGGCGGCTTGGTGTTCATGCTGACCGGGCGCGTGCCGGCGCGTGGTGAGGTGATCTCCCATCCCATGCAGCATGAGTTTGAGATCGCCGACGCCGATCCGCGCAAGATCCGCCGCATTCGCTTGAGCGTGGCCGGCAAGCCCGCCACCGATCCGGAGAGCGCACCCGCGTGAGCCCTGGCCTGGAGGGCGCGGCGAGCACGGCGGGCCGCGCCGGCTGGCTGGCCCGGCGCGCGCTCTGGCAGCGGCTTGGGCTGGCGGCGCTTGCTGGTGCTGCCATGACGCTCGGCCATCCGCCTATTTCGCTGCCTTGGGTGCTGTTTGCCGCCCTGCCGCTACTGGTGGCGCTGGTGGCCGTCTCGACTGCCGGCCAAGCAGCGATAATCGGCTGGGCGGCGGGGTTTGGCTATTTCGTTGCCGGTCTGCACTGGATGGGCCATGCCTTTTTGGTCGATCCCGAGCGCTTTGCCTGGGCCATGCCCTTTGCGGTGACGCTGATGCCGGCGTTTCTCGGCCTGTTCTGGGCGGGAGCGTTCTGGCTGGCCCATCGCCTCGCCCAGCCCTCGCGGCTGAGGCTGGCGCTGGCGTTGGCCACCGCACTGGCCACCGCTGAACTGGCCCGCTCGACCGTACTCACCGGCTTTCCCTGGAACCTGCCCGGCTATGTCTGGCTGGAGACACCGGTGATCCAGTCGGTGCGCTGGATCGGCCCGCATGGCCTGACGCTGCTCACGCTGATCGCCGCGGCCTTGCCCGCGGCTGTCACGCAGGCGCGCTGGGCGCCCGGGGTGACACTGGCCCTGATCGCCCTCGCTTGGGCCGACGGCACGGTGCGCCTTGCCACTCCCCTGCCGAGCGAGACGACCCGCCCGGTGGTGCGCGTCGTCCAGCCCAACGCGCCGCAGCATCTCAAGTGGCGCCCGCCCCACCGCGAGCGCTTTATCGCGCGGCTGCTTGAGCACTCCGCCGCGGCGCCCGATCCCGCACTAGGCCCTCCAGCGGCAGTGATCTGGCCCGAGACCGCCATCACTTTTCTGCCCCAGGACGATCCCGTGCGCACCGCCGAGGCCGCCGCCTCAACCCAAGGCGCGACGCTGATTGCCGGGGCGCTGGCCTATGAGCGCACGCCAGAAGGCCGGCGCTGGACCAACCGCCTGCTCGCCTTCGCCCCCGACGCCACGACCCTGGCCACCTACGACAAGCACCACCTGGTGCCCTTTGGCGAATACATGCCCCTGGCGCCGCTCATGCGCTGGATCGGGCTGGAGGCGCTGGCGGACCTCTCGGGCGGCGGACTGGCGCCTGGCCCCGGACCGCGCACACTCACCCTGCCCGGCCTGCCCGCCTTTGCACCGGCCATCTGCTATGAGATCATTTTTCCGACGCAGGTCGTCGCTCCGGGTCCGCGCCCCGACTGGATCGTCCACCTGACCAACGACGCCTGGTTTGGCGGCTTCGCAGGCCCCCAGCAACACCTCGCCCAAGCCCGCATCCGCGCCATCGAACAAGGATTGCCCGTGGTGCGCGCTGCCAATACCGGCATCTCCGCCGTGATTGATGCCCGTGGCACGGTGGTTGCGCGAATCGGGCTCGACCGCCACGGCCACGCCGACGCACGCCTGCCCCCAGCCCTACCCGCGACACTTTATGCCCGGGCGGGCGATCTGCCAGCGCTAGCCGGTCTTGCCTTGCTCTGGGCGGGCTTAGCCCTGGTGCGTCTACGCCAGCGCAGCAACAGGGCTTGACCGCCCGCCCCCCGGCAGGCATGGCAAGCGCCGACGTTACTTTCGCAACGGAGCGCGGCCATGGCCCAGGACGATTATCTCTTCACTTCCGAATCCGTGTCCGAAGGCCACCCCGACAAGGTCTGCGACCAGATCTCGGACGCCATCGTCGACATGATCGTCGGGCGCGAACCCGAAGCGCGCATCGCCGTCGAGACCGCCGCCACCACCAACCAAGTGGTGCTGATGGGCGAGGTCAAGATCTCCGACGACAACGCCGTCACCCCCGAAGAGTTCTGCGCCATGGCGCGCCAGACCATCCGCGAGATCGGCTATAATCAGGATGGCTTCCACTTCAAGCACTGCAAGATCGACAGCCACATCCACGACCAATCTGCAGATATCGCCGTGGGTGTGGATGCGGCGGAGAACAAGGACGAGGGCGCGGGCGATCAGGGCATCATGTTTGGCTATGCCACCGATGAGACGCCCGAGTTGATGCCGGCGCCGATCCTCTATTCGCACAAGATCCTGCAGCTCATGGCAGCGGCGCGCCACGACCAGCGCGAGCTGTGCCTTGGCCCCGATGCCAAGAGCCAGGTCACGGTCGAGTACCGCGACGGCAAGCCGGTGCGCGCCCACACCATCGTCGTCTCGACCCAGCACACCGAGCGCGATGCCAAGGGCGCCGATCTCAACAGCGCAGGCGTGCGCGAGATTGTCGAGCCCTATGTACGCGAGGCGCTGCCCGAGGGGTTTATCGATGCTCAGACCGTCTGGCATGTGAACCCCACCGGGCGCTTTGTGATCGGCGGGCCGGACGGCGATGCGGGCCTGACCGGGCGTAAGATCATCGTCGACACCTACGGCGGCGCTGCCCCGCACGGCGGCGGCGCGTTCTCGGGCAAGGATCCGACCAAGGTCGATCGCTCGGCGGCTTATGCCGCGCGCTATGTGGCGAAAAACGTCGTCGCGGCGGGGCTGGCCAAGCGTTGCCTGATCCAGCTTTCCTACGCCATTGGCGTGGCCGAGCCGCTCTCGATCTACGTCGACACCTACGGCACCGGCGAAGCCTCGCCCGAGGCCATCGCCAAGGCGATCCGCGACAACATCTCGCTGACGCCCCGCGGCATCCGCACCCACCTCGGCCTCAACAAGCCGATCTACAAGCGCACAGCAGCCTACGGCCACTTTGGCCGCACGCCCGAGGACGACGGCGGCTTCTCCTGGGAGCGCACCGATCTGGCCGAGGCGCTGAAGAAGGCGGT
>JBCDHK010000282.1:0-5311 GCA_038750185.1 Pseudomonadota bacterium | reverse complement strand
TGCTTACAAGCTGCCGCTCAACTGCCCGCGCGAGTGCCTGTTGGAGAACCTCTCCGAAGAGGGCCGCGATCTGGGGATCGAGCTGGCCGATGTCTTGGCCGACAAGCTCGACCAGTTCTTCGCCCCTGTCACCACCGGCAGCCAGACCCTCTCCCAGGGCGGCGGCGCCTCCACGGGCGGCTTTGAGCGCACCTACCAGCTGAACTTCACCGAGTGCTCGCCAGTGACGCGCTCGGAGTTCGAGCCCTACCTGGTGATCTTCGAAGGCTACATCGACCACCGCTCCAACCGCTGCTCGGGCACGCGCTGCCAGATGACCTACACCTCGACCATCAATCCGGGCAAACTGCAGCGCAACCTGGAGCGCATGCTGGTTCACTCCAACCACCCGGGCCGCGTCAACGTCGAGGGGCTGGACTACAGCGTGACCTGCGTGCCCCAGCGCAAGAGCAACCCGACCCAACTCGACGCCAACGACTGGTAAGACACGCCAACGCCGCGCCGCCTCCCAGTCCGCCTCCCGGTCCTGGGGGGCGGTCTCGGCCGTATCTACGGGAGCCCCCCATGTTGAGACCGCTCGCCACCCTCGCCGTCCTCGCCCTGACCGCCGGCTGTATGCAAGAGCCCCAAGCCACGGCCAAACGCAGCGCCGATGGCATGCTCGATCCGGCCACGGGTACCCTCGATCCCAAATTTGCCGACGGCTCGTTTTCGCTGGCCGATCTTTATGCCACCAAGCTGCTCGGCCCCGTCTCCAACTCCGACCGCCGCCAGATGGATGTGACCCTCGATCAGGTGCTGGTCGAGCCCGAGCGCACCGCAGGCCGGCCCTGGGCCAACGCCGTCACCGAGCACGAGGGGCGGATCGATCTGGTCTCGTGGGCGGTCGATGCGCGCGCGGGCGAGCTTTGCGGCACCATCGAACACGACGCGGTGCTGGATGCGACGCTGGCTGGCGTGGTGATCGTCTGCCGTGCCAACTCCGATCCGGCCTGGACTGTCAATGAGGTGGTTTGGAAGGAAGCCGTGGCCAAGGCGCCTGCGGCGGCACCGAAGACGCCGCGCCGGGCCAAGGCCAAAGCCAAGCCCAAGCCATCGAGCCCGCGTGTGGCACGCGCCACGCCGCCGGCACGCACGGCCCCTGCCAAGCCCCCGGCCAATACCGCGCCAAGCGGCACGGGCGTGCGCCCGCCCAATTTCACGCCGCCCGCCTGTCCCGGTGGTGTGGGTGCGGGCTCGCAGACGTTGGGTGATTGCCTAGCCGCGCCGAATTAGGCTGTTATACTAAGGTGCGGTTGGCCGGGCCGGCTGGCCGCATACTTCTTGTACTCAGGAATTTACGCCATGGCCACGATCAGAGAGTACATTTCGTACCGCGCCCTCGCTGCTAGCTGGTGCCTGCTCGGCCTGGCTCTGATTGCTGCCCCGCCCGCCAGCGCCCAGTTGCGCGAGGCGCCTGACGTGCGCACCGCGCTCGAAGATCTGGCTGTTGATCTGGCCGACTATTTCAGCGAGGCACGCGAGGATCTTCTCCTCGATCAGCCTTCGATCTCGGTCTCGGTGATGACCGATACCGACATCGGCATCGTCTGCCAGCCGCTCTCCAGCGATGCCCGCAACCGTTTCTACGATCTCCTCTCCGATCTCAAACGCCGCCGTGGCCTGCCGGTCGACTTCGATCAGCGCCAGCGCACCGCCGATGGCAGCCTCTTCGTGCGCCTCAGCTATGCCACCCGCGGCGGGCGCATCCGCTTTCGCGCCGACGTCGCCCGCCAGACCAGCGACAATGTGGCGCTGGAGAACACCTTCAGCGCCTCCGCCCCGGTGGCCGATCTCACACCCGAGGCGCGGGTCTGCGTCGAGCCCGACGACCGCTCCTTTGGCAATCTGAGCTGCACCGCCAACCGCGATCTCGATCTGCGCGATGGCATCGAGCGCCGCTATGGCTCCCGCATCGCCGAGATTGTGCCGGGGGGCGAGTTCGATGTGCTGGCCAGCTACGGCAACGGCATGGCGCTTTTGGTCGAGACCGAGGCCGACAGCGGCTTTGGCGCCATCGACACCGTGCGCGGCTTTCTCAATGCCGACATCGAGCGCCTGCGCGCGCGGGACGCGATCACCTGCTCCGATCCGCTGATGTCCACCCAGGTGCGCCGCCAGCCGGGCGAGCGTTTTGCCGATTGCCCCGACTGCCCCGAAGTGATGGTGCTGCCGGCAGGCTTTTACTATGCCGGCTCGACCCCGCATGAGGCCGGACGCACCCCCGACGAGCCCGTGCTCGACCGCACCACCCAGCCAAGCCGCATCGAGGCGCCCTTTGCCATTGGGATCGCCGAGGTGAGCGCCCGCGAATGGGCGGCCTGCGCCGCTGAGGGCGTCTGCCGCGCCCGTCCCCCCCAAGCGCCCGACGTGCCGGTCGCGGTCTCTTTCGCCGAGGCCCAAGCCTATCTCGGCTGGCTCTCGGAGAAGACTGGCGCGCGCTATCGCCTGCCGAGCGAGGGTGAGTGGGTCTATGCCGCGCGTGACCGCCAGCAAAGCCGCTACCACTGGGGCGAGTTGCTCCAGCCCGATGTCGCGGTCTGCCGCAATTGCCTGAGCAGCGGTGCGCCCGCTGCGCCAGAGCCAGCCCAGAGCCGCCCCGCCAATGCCTTTGGCCTGCACCACCTGCACGGCAATCTGGCCGAATGGGTCAGCGATTGCTGGGGGGGCGAGGGCGCCGTGCTGGCTTCTACCGGCACCAACGCATGCCCCTTTCGCACCATCAAAGGCGGCAGTTTTCGCGACGACGCGCTGCTCTTGCGCATCGCCAACCGCAATTACGGCGCCCCCGAGGCGCTGGAGGACACCGTCGGCTTCCGCGTCGTGCGTACGCTGGAGTGACCCCGATCCGGGAGTAAAGACCGATGCCCACCCCGTTTGACCGCACCCCACGGCGCCTCTGGCACACCCTGACGCTTGGCTTGGGACTAGCGCTGGCCTCACCGGCCACGGCCCTCGATCTCGGCATCGTCACCGGCTCGTCCGCTGGCACCTACATCGAGATCGGGCGCGACATTGCCGATACCATCGCGCCCGAGGGCCTCAGCCTCGATGTGCGCGAGAGTGCGGGCTCGCTCACCAACGTCTATGCCGTGCGCTATACGCCGGGGGTGCAACTGGGGCTCGTCCAATCCGACGTGCTCGCCTTCTTGCGCGCGCGCGCCGAGGGGCTGGTGCCCGAGCCCCTCACCCCCACCGAGCGCGACCAACTCTCGGAGATGATCGAGCGCATCAAGCTGGTCCACCCGCTCTACATCGAAGAAGTCCACATCCTGGCCCCGCGCTCCATCCGCTCGGTCGAGGAGCTGGCCGGGCGGCGGGTGTCGTTTGGGCGCAACGGCGGTGGCACCTTCATCACCGCCGAGCAGCTTTTCCGCACGCTGGATGTGCCCGTGGTGCCGATCTCCGATATCGCGCCCTTGGACGCCATCGAGTTCATGCGCGCGGGCGAGATCGACGCCATGGTCTATGTGGTCGGCCAGCCCGCCTCGCTCTTTGAGACACTGGATCTGGGCGAGGAGTTCCACTTCATCCCGCTGAACGCGCCGCGCCTTTTGCAAAGCTACGATCCCGCCCGGATCGCACGCTCCAGCTACCCCTGGCTCGACACCGACATCGAGACCGTGGGCGTGCGCTCGATCCTGATCTCCTACGACTACAAGGGCCGCGAAAACTGCGATGCCATCGGGCGGTTGGCCGAGGCCATCGCCGCCAACATCGACCGCCTGCGCCGCAGCGGCCATCCCAAATGGAACGCGGTGGCCCTCGATGCCGAGGTGGCGGGCTGGCAACGCTACGCCTGTGCCGGCGCCGCGCCCCAGGCCACCGTGCCGCTCGCCGATGCTCCTGCCCCGGCTGGCGAGCCGGCGCCGGCCTCCTTCCTCGACGGCTTTCGCCGCTAAGGGGAGACAGGCGCATGGCCCAAGCACGACGATTGAGCCAAAGCGTGGCGGCGCTTGCCATCGCCGCCGCCCTGGCTGCGCCCGCGCTGGCCGAGCCCCTCAGCGTCGAGACCTTCACCCCCACGGGCATCGCCCTCGGCGAAACCCTGCTCTACGACAACCGCCGCGCGCTGATCGTCACCGCCGAGGACAGCCGCACCAGCGCCACCGAGCGGGGCGAACTGGCGGCCTGGCTCGACGCCAGCGGCTTTGTGCGCACGGGGCTCGATGCCGAGGCCGCCGATTTCCGGGCAGCGCTCACCAATTGGCTGCGCGGCAATGATCTCTCCGAGCGCACCCAACTGCTGATCGTCATCGATGCGCCCCTGGTGCGCGAAGGCGGCGCCGAGAGCTTCGAGATCACCCTTGGCGGACGCCGCGAGAGCGTCGATCTGGGCTCCGTCCTGCTCACCCTCAATGCTGAAGCCGAGGCCGCGCATGTCGTGGTGGCGCTCAGCGCTTCGCCTCGCGAGCGCTACGGGGGACGCGTGATCACCACTGATACGCCGCTCGCCAACGATGTCGGCGCCCAAGCGCGCATGCTACTCGCGCCCACCACCACGTCCGAGCGCACCCTGGCCCAACTGGCCCGTGGCCTGCGCGGCGACCTCGGTGCCAGCTTCGACAGCGACGCCTTCATCAGCCTGGCCGATCTGGTGCGCGCCTCGGACGGGCTCGATCTGATGCGTTTTGGCGAGGGCTCAGGGGGCGGCATGCCCGTCCTCTCGCGCCGCCAAAGCTATGAGCGCCCGGTGCTGGGCGAGAGCGCCGACCCGCGCGCCGCCTACGAGCGCGTGCGCCTGGCCATCGAGCCCGAGCAGTTGCGCACCTACCTCACAGCCCTGCCCGAAGACGCCCCCGACGCCGCCTGGGCCAGGATACGCCTCACCGCCTTGGAGGACGAACGCCGCCGCGAGAGCGGGCGCGAGTGCGACCGGGCGCTGGCCTTCGAGCCCGAATTGATCCTCAACTTGGGCCTCGCCGTCACCAGCGAGATCCGCGCTTTCGAGGCGCTCTCCGATCTGGCTGCGCGCTGGCTGAGTGCGGTCGGGCGCGCCAGTGCGCTCGACAGTGCCATGGCCGCCCAGGTGCTGGAGGAGTGCCGCCGTGCAGGCCCCGCACCGCCCGAGCGCCGTCTCGCCATGGCGCTGGCCGCCGCCGGGGTCGAGCGCGGCCAGGCCCTGCCAGAATTGCTGGCGCCTCTCCTCGACACCGAGGCCACCCGCGACGAGACCATCGTTGAGGGGGCAACGCTCCTCGGCGCCCTCGCCCTGGCAGCCCGCGATCCACGCCGCGCCGCGCCCGTCCCGCCGGCCTTCGAAGCGCGCGTG
>JBCDHK010000281.1:0-5348 GCA_038750185.1 Pseudomonadota bacterium | reverse complement strand
CTGGCGGCAAATGGCCAGCCCAAGCCCGGTGCCGTCAAACTTACGAGTGTAGCGACTATCGACCTGCTCGAAGGCATTGAAAATACTGTTCAGCTTATCCTCAGGGATGCCGATGCCCGTGTCGGTGATTTCGATGTGCACGCGCTCAGCCTCGGTGTCCTCGCCCACTTTGATGCCGACATAGCCTTCTTCGGTAAACTTGACCGCATTGCCCGCGATGTTGAGCAGGATCTGCCGCAAGCGCCCGGCATCGCCCTTGAAATCGCGCCGGACGCTCAGCGGATAATCGACACACAGCGCAATGCCGTTCTCGACAGCCTTTGGCGCCAGTAGCGCTGCCACATCGTGGACAATGCCTTCAAGATCGAGCGTTTCTTCGACCAATTCCAACCGGCCCGCCTCGATCTTGGAGAAATCCAGGATGTCGTTGATGATGGTCAGCAGGGCATTCGAGGACGCGAGCACGGTTTCGACACAGGTGCGCTGCTCGCGCTCCAGATCGGTGGCTGCGAGGATTTCGGACATGCCCACGATGCCATTCATCGGTGTTCTGATCTCGTGGGACATGTTGGCGAGAAAGGCGGATTTTGCGGTATTGGCGGCCTCGGCGTGGCGGCGGGCGGTTTCGAGTTCGCTCTCGCGGCGTTTGAGGTCGGTGATATCGACATAGGTGATCAGCCGGCGCTCATCGATGGCGATGCAGGCGACGCGTATGGTGCGCTGCGGCGGGCCGGGCATTTCGATTTCTATGGGCAGATGGGAGCCCGCGCGCACGGTCCGATCACGCTCTTGGCAGTAGGCGTGCCAGGCGGCATCGTCTTCGACTGGGCCATAAACACCCACAGAGCGGGCGATTTTGAGCCAATCAATGAAGGTTGGTCTCTCTTCTATGCGCTCCCTGGGAACCCCTAGCATCTCCAACACACGGTCGTTGCCCATTTCGATCCGCATGCTGCTGTCGAGCATCACCACGCCAAAGTCCATATTGTCGACGATGGCCCGAATGGTGTGCTCGCGCGCCTTTAGGTCGCTGACATCGCGTAGAATGGCGATCAGGCTGGCGTCCTCGCCAACGCGTCCGCTGGCTGGGGCGAGGCTGACGTCGGCCCAGTAGCGGCTGCCATCGGGGCGGCAGGCGTGGATTTCGGTACGCAATGCGCGGTGGCGGCGCAGCGCGTCCGCCAAGGCCTGGCGTGCGGGGTCGTCTTCGGGCGCGCCGAGCAGATCGAGCCAGCGCTCGCCGAGGCTGCCGCTGGTGGCGCCGCCCGAGATCGCCGCAAAACCGCGGTTGCTCCAGCGGATACGGCCTTCGCTGTCGAGAACGACGATCCCGTCGTTGGCTTTTTCGGCGACCAGCGCCAATCTGGCGTTGTCGCGCTCCAGGGTTTGGCGCTCTCTGGAGGCGCTGCGCAGCACTTCGGCGCTGTCGGCGAGGTTGCGCATTTCCTTGGCGAGGACGGTTCGCGGCAGTGTCGTATCCAGATCGCCGAGGGCAAAGCGGTACATGCAGTGGGTGATTTGGCTCAACGGGCGGCTGATGCCGCGATAGAAGGCGCTGGCAATGCCGGCGATGCCGATCAGCACGACAACGGCGAACGCCGAGACCTGGAAAGCAAAGGCGCGGATGCGGTCGCGCAGCAGGGCCGCTGTGCGATTGGTGCGCTCGTTGACCAGGTCGTTCATGTGCCTGGAGGCGGCGATGGCCTGCTCCAGGCGCCGGTCTTGACGGCCGGCACCTTCCACCGCGGTCTGCCACGCTTGCGCGAGTGCTGTGACCGGGGCGCGAAACGCCGCGGCCTGCATGGCATCTTGCGAGGGAAAGGGGCCGGCGGCAGCCTCGGCAAGCCAGGCTGGAAACAGTTCCTGGGCGGTGCGCTCGATGTCGTCGAGGTTGTTGCGCACGGTGCGGTCGAGGTGGCCGATGGCGGTATTGCGCAGCCCGGCCAAGAGTTCGATCCGCTCGCTCAAACCGTCGAGGCCGCTGCGCAAGCGTGTCAGGATTGTCGTGCGCGCGCTGAGCCGGCTGCGTTGGATCTCGATCTGCCGGATGTCCTCGATGGTGAGGTCAAGCCGTGTGTTGGTGCGGTTATAGAACTTGGTGGCCTCGGCGCGCAGCGCCACCGAGGCGCGGCTGAGTGAAACCGGTGTTTGGCCCAGGGCGATGCGGGCCACATTGCGCTCAAACAGGGCGCGGTAGACCCCAACCCAGCGCTGGAGCACCCGCAGGCGCTGCTGGAGCGCCCGGCTTTGATCCTGTATGGGTATGCGTTGGATCCCTTGTGCGATGCGGGCCAGGGCCGTTCTGGCGCTGCGCCGCATGAGGGGGTCGCCGGTTGCCCGATAGCTCTCGCCGGCTTCGCGCAGCCGTCCGATCGACACCAGGATGTCCGTGAGTGCTTGGGCGCTTTGCAACGCGGTGCGCTGGCGGTGTGTGGTCTGCTCGAAGCGCTCTTCGATCCGTGCGCCCTCGCGCGTCAGGGTGTTTGCGTAGTCCTCTGCCACATGCTTTAAGAAATTGCCGGCATGGCGGACATGGCGCAGGATCGCATCCTGGCGTTGGCGCTCCACGAAATACGCGTCGACTGCATCGGCATACGCCCGGGCATCGGCGCTGAGTGCTTCGACCAGACCGTGTTCGGTGGCATCGTCGGGGATGCTGGCGATGGCCGCTTCCAGGGCAGAGATGCGCGCGAGAAGCGCACTGGCGCTGGCAGGGGTTTGGCTTTCGCGGTGGACATCGATGGCAGCATCGGCGGTCTTGGCGGCAGCGACCACAGCCGAGGCGCGCTCGGCCAGTGCGACGGAGCGCCCGATGGTCGCCGCCTCGTTCCAGGCGACAACGGCAGCCCCCAAGATCAACGCGGCAAGCCCCGCGAGACAGACATTGAGGATCGTCGTCAGCCGCATTGCCGCCCGTCCGTTCGCTGGCGCTTCCCAGACGATGGCCGTGCCGCACAGGCCACCGCACACCCGATGCTGGACAGCCGGGTTTGGAGAAGGCTAGGGGCGAAATATTAATGCTTTGCAAAGACGGTTGATGGCAGCCGTTCAGTCCTCCCCAGCAGGGCGGCGGCTAAGGCGCTGGCACACCACATAGAAGATCGGTGTGAACACCAGCCCGAATACCGTCACCCCCAGCATGCCCGAAAACACCGCCGTTCCAAGCGCCTGACGCATCTCGGCGCCGGGGCCCTGGGCGATCATCAGCGGCACCACACCGAGGATAAAGGCAAACGACGTCATCAAGATCGGGCGCAGCCGAAGCTTGGCCGCCTCCACCGCCGCCTCAAAGGCCGTGGCGCCGCGATCTTGGGCTTGGCGGGCGAACTCGACGATCAGGATGGCGTTCTTGGAGGCAAGCCCCACCAGCACGACCAAGCCGATCTGCGTTAAGATGTTGTTATCCATACCGCGGTAGAGAACCCCCTGGATCGCGGCCAACAGGCACATCGGCACGATCAAGATGACGGTAAGGGGGAGTAGCCAGCTCTCGTATTGGGCGGCCAACACTAGGAACACAAACACGATCGCAAGGGCAAAAATATAAAGCGCACTGTCGCCAGCGAGCTTCTCCTGGAGCGCCAGTTCGGTCCACTCGTAGCCAAAGCCCGAGGGCAGCACCTCTGCCGCCAGGGCCTCGACTCTGGCGATGGCTTCGCCTGTTGAGGTCTGGCCGTCGGTCTCGCCTTGGAGTGCTGCCGCGGGGAACAAGTTGTAGCGCGCGACGCGGTAGGGGCCGGTGATGTCGCGAAAACTGGCCACGGCGCCGATTGGGGTCATGCCGCCAGCTTCTGAGCGCGTGCGCAGCCGTGCGACATCGTCGAGATCGTCGCGAAACGGACCGTCGGCCTGGGCGGTAACGCGGTACGTACGCCCAAGAAAGTTGAAGTCGTTGACAAAGGACGAGCCGAGATAAACTTCCAACGTCTGGTTGATCTGTTCAGGGGAGACACCGATCAACTCAGCCTTGACCAGATCGATATCGGCAAAGACTTTCGGTGTCTTGGTGTTGAACAGGGTAAAGACCCGCGACAGCCCCTCGATGCCGTTGGCCGGAAACATCATGCCCAAAGTAGCTTCTTCAAGCGCCTCCAGCCCGCGCCCGCGCCGGTCCTGGACATAGAGCTTCCAGCCCCCACCCGTGCCGATGCCGCGCACGGGCGGCGGAGGCACCAAGAAGATGTTGGCCGCTTTGATCGAAAACAGCTGCCCTTGTAGCTCGCCCTGGACCCGCCCCGCCGGATAGCCGTTGGCGATGCGCCAGCCGAAGTCCTTCATCGGCACGAAAATCACGGCGGCGTTGGGCGCATTGGTGAAGGTGGCTCCGTCGAGCCCGGCAATGGCCACGGTGTTTTCCACCGCCGGGTGGCCGAGGATCAACTCGGAGGCCTGGCGCGCGACGGCATCGGTGCGCGCCAGCGACGAGCCTGCCGGCAACTGTACCACGGTGATCAGATAGCCCTGATCCTGAGCCGGGATAAAGCCGGTCGGTGCGCGCGAGAACTGCACGCCACCGTAAGCGACCAGCCCGGCATAGACCACCAGCATCACCACGCTGATGCGCAACAAGCCGCGGATCAGCGCAGCGTAGCCGTTCTCCAAGCGCGCAAACCCCCAGTTGAAACCGCGCGAGAACAGCCGAAACGGCCAACTCAGCACGCCAGAGAGCCCGCGGGCGCGCGCGCTGTCCTTGGGCTTGAGCAAAAGTGCCGCCAAGGCTGGGGAGAGGGTCAACGACACCACGGTCGAGATCGTGGTCGAGGCGGCGATGGTCAGGGCAAACTGGCGAAAGAACTGTCCGGTAATACCGCTCACCGCCGCCACTGGAATAAACACCGCCAGCATCACCAGCGAGGTGGCGATCAGCGCGCCCGAGACCTCGGTCATGGTCCGCCGCGCGGCCTCAGCAGGGGCCAGCCCCTCACTCAGGTAGCGCTCGACGTTTTCAACCACCACGATGGCGTCATCGACCACGATACCGATGGCGAGCACTAAGCCAAACAAAGTCAGTGTGTTGAGGGAGAAACCTAATGCAGCCATGACAAAGAACGTGCCGATCAACGAGACCGGGATCGCGATCACCGGGATCAGTGCCGCGCGGAAGGACTGCAAGAAAACCAGGATCACCACGACAACCAACAGCGCCGCTTCGAATAGAGTCTCGTAGACCGAGTCGATGGACTCGGCGATGAACTCGGTCGGGTTGTAGACCACCTGAAACTCGATCCCGGGCGGAAAGCCGGTCGAGAGGTCCTCCATGGCCGCGATCACCGCATCGGCGGTCTCCAGCGCATTCGAGCCTGGGCGCTGGAAGATGCCGATGGGCAGCGCCACGTCCTTGCCCAGAT
>JBCDHK010000280.1:0-5393 GCA_038750185.1 Pseudomonadota bacterium | reverse complement strand
TGCGGGGGCGGTGCTGATGTGGTGTCTGGCCGAGTACTTCACCCGCCGCCGCCGCATGGTGCTGCCGAGCCTGGTGCTGGTGGTCTCGCTGACGCTGTTTGTGGTGCTCGGGGCGGCCAGTGTGCTGCTCGACACCACCACTGCGATCCCGCGCGACCTCGGCGTGGCAGAGGCGTTGGACCGCGTCGGCCTGGCGCTAGCGGTTGGGGCTTTGGCAGCACTCGCTTTTTTCGCCCGTTTCCGCTTGCCCTTTGCCCTCTTTGTCACTGGGGTGCTGGCGTTGCCGGTGCTCTTTGTCCAGACCGGCGCGCTCGGCGGGCCGATCGGGGCGACGCTGCTCTTGGAGGATCCGGGGCGTGCCTTCGATCTGGCCGTGGCCGGCCCTCTGGCGCTGACCACGCTGGCCGCGGGGGTTGGCGCTTTTGCGCTGGCCATGGCCTTTGACATGCGCGATCCCTATCGGGTCGGGCGGCTGTCGCGCTGTGGCTTCTGGATGCATCTCCTGGCCGCGCCCTTGATCGTCAACACGCTGGCGCTCACGCTGGTGCGCTCCGAGGGGACCTGGGCGTTGGTGGCGCTGGCTGGGGTGATCGCGGCCATGGTTGTGGTGGCGCTGGTGATCGACCGGCGCTCGTTTTTGCTGGCGGCGGCGGGCTATGTCGCGCTGCTGCTGGGCGTGGCCTTTGAGGGCCTGCGCAGCGACGTGGCGTCCGCGGTTATCCTGATGGTGCTCGGCACGGCGGTGGCGGTGCTCGGCGCCGGCTGGATTGCCCTCAGGGGCCGCCTGATGCGCGCGCTGCCCGCCTTTCCCGGGAAGTCCAGTCTTCCTCCTTTTGCTAGAGTGGTCTGAGCCGATGAGCCAACTCACCCCCCGCGAAATCGTCTCCGAGCTTGATCGCTACATCGTCGGCCAAGCCGAGGCCAAGCGCGCCGTCGCCGTGGCACTGCGCAACCGCTGGCGCCGCCAGCAATTGTCCGCCGAGTTGCGCGATGAGGTCTCGCCCAAAAACATCCTGATGATCGGCCCCACGGGCGTCGGCAAAACCGAGATCTCGCGCCGTCTCGCGCGCCTGGCCCAAGCGCCCTTCCTCAAGGTAGAGGCGACCAAATTCACCGAAGTGGGCTATGTCGGGCGCGATGTCGAGCAGATCGTGCGCGATCTGGTCGAACAGGCGCTGGTCATGGTGCGCGAGCGCCGCCGCGAGGAACTCCAAGCCGCAGCCCATGGTGCGGCGGAGGAGCGGGTCGTCACTGCGCTGGTGGGCGAGCACGCCAGCGAGACCACCCGCTCGGCCTTCCGGCGCAAACTGCGCGACAACCAGCTCGACGACAAGGAGATCGAGGTCGAGGTTGCCGACACCGCCAATCCGCTGCCGATGATGGACCTGCCCGGCATGCAAGGCCAGATGGGCATGGCCTCGCTCGGCGATCTGTTCGGCAAGGCCTTCTCCGGGCGCACCAAGAAACGCACCATGAGCGTGGCCGAGAGCTATACCGTGCTGATCGCCGAAGAAGCCGACAAGATGATCGATCAGGACGAGATCACCCGCACCGCCATCGCCGCCGTCGAGCAAAACGGCATCGTCTTCCTCGACGAGATCGACAAGGTCTGTGCCCGCTCGGACGCGCGCGGCGCCGATGTCTCGCGCGAGGGCGTCCAGCGCGATCTGTTGCCCCTCATCGAGGGCACCACGGTCGCCACCAAGCACGGCGCCATCAAGACCGACCACATCTTGTTCATCGCCTCTGGCGCCTTCCACATTGCCAAGCCGTCCGATCTTCTGCCCGAACTCCAAGGCCGGCTGCCGATCCGCGTCGAACTCAAAGCCCTGACCGAGGCTGATTTCCTCGCCATCCTGACCGAGCCCGACAACGCGCTGACCAAGCAATATGTGGCACTCATGGCCACTGAAGGCGTCGAGGTGAGCTTTGCCGAGGACGGTGTCGCGGCGCTTGCGCGCATTGCCGCCGAGGTCAACGCCCAGGTGGAGAACATCGGCGCACGCAGGCTCTACACGGTGATGGAGAAGGTGTTCGAGCAACTCTCCTTCACCGCGCCCGACCGCTCGGGCGAACAAGTCAGCATCGACCGCGCCATGGTCGAGGAAAGCCTCGGCGAACTGGCGCGCTCGACCGATGTCAGCCGCTACGTGTTGTGAGGGCGCGCCCTGTTGTCCCGCCCCAGCGGCGCCATACATCCAGACCTATGAAAAGTTTGCCCAAACCACCCCACTCCTACCGCGCCGATCCAGCGGTGCCCGAGTTTCCCGATACTGGCGTGGTGCTGTTTGTCGATGGCACTTGTGCGCTTTGCTCGGTCTGGGCGCGCTTTGTCTCGCGCTATGATCGCCACGAGCGCTTTCGCCTGGCGGCGGTGCAGTCGCCGCTCGGGCGCGCCATGCTCGGCCACTACGGGCTTGACCCGGACGACCCCGACAGTTGGCTCTGCGTGCACGACGGCCACGCCTACGAAGGCTTTGACGCCATCGCCAAGGCGCTCTCGCAGATGTCGGGCTGGCCGCGGTTCTTTGCGCCGTTGTTCACGCTCGGCCCGCGCGGGCTGCGGCGCTGGGTCTACGCCCGCATCGCGCGCAACCGCTACAGCGTGCTCGGGCGCACCGATATGTGTGCACTGCCCGATGCGCGGCTGCGTGCACGCCTGATCGGCTGAGGCAGGCGCTCTGCGGGTCGAGGCGGCGCTGTTCGATGTGTTTGGCACCTGCGTCGATTGGCGCAGCGGCGTTGCGGCCCACGTAGCGCCCTTGTTGGCCGAGCGAGGCGTCGATGTGGTGCCAGAGCACTTCGCCGATCTCTGGCGCGCCGAGTACCAGCCGGCAATGGCGCGGGTGCGTGCTGGGGCACGGCCCTACACCCAACTCGACGATCTGCATCTGGAAAACCTCGACCGTGTGCTTGAGCGCCTCGGCCTCGGCGCGCGTTTCGAGACCACCGCGCGCGCCCATCTCAACACCGCCTGGGAGCGCCTGCCGGCCTGGCCCGATGTCGCGCCCGGCCTGGAGGCGCTGCGTGACGCTGGTGTGCTGGTCGCGCCTTGCTCCAATGGCTCGATTGGGTTGATGGCGCGCTTGGCGCGTTTTGCCGGGCTTGATTGGGACGCGATCCTCGGCGCCGATGTCGCACGCACCTATAAGCCCGAGCCCGCGGCCTATCTGGCCTCGGCGGCGTCTTTGCGCCTGCCGCCCGAGCGCATCGCCTTTGTCGCCGCCCACAACGACGATCTTGCAGCCGCCCAAGCGCTCGGCTTTGTCACAGCGTTCGTGGCGCGCCCGCACGAGCACGGCCTGAGCCAGACTAGCGATCTGGCACCAAGTGGGGCGTGGGATGTGGTGGCGGAGGACTTTACTGGGCTCAAGCCGATGTTCGCACAGCGCCCCTCGTAACCCGGCGTTCACCTCTTGGCGGCAGGGTGCTTCTGCCATCACAGAGGAGATAAACCATGCTGGTCTCGCGCTATCCCGCCGGCGAGGAAACCGTGGTCGTGGTCGATGCCACCCGCCTCGACGCCAGCGTCGCCCACGACTTCAAGTCCGCCGTCACCGAGATGATCGACAACGGCCACAAGACGATCGTGCTCGATATGCACAAGGTCGAGTTCATCGACAGTTCCGCCCTCGGTGCCATCGTCGGCATCCTCAAGCACATGGGCAAGAAGGGCAACTTCGAGCTGGCCGGGCTCAACCGTACCGTCCAGAAGGTGTTTCAGCTCACCCGCATGACCTCGGTCTTCACCATCCGCGACCGGGCGCCGGCACGCGGATGATCGCGCTCAAGCTGCGGCGGGCGGCCCTACCGCCCGGACACCGAAACGGCCCGCTGGCACGCCAGGGGGTGGAGCGAGGTTGGCCAGGGAGAGGATGGCCAGGACGCGGGTGGCCAGGACGGGGATGGCCGCCACAGGCGTGGCCAGGGCCCAGATGCCGCACCAGTACCACCTTATCCGGCATGTTGCCTAAGGCACCGCACACACCGGACCGCCCCAGCCATTCAGCCATCCGTTCTGGGCTGATCGCACACGGCTTGCACACCTTGCAGTGCCACCTGCGCCACGGCTCGCTGCGCGGCTGCCGCCCGATGGTGACAGTGGCGGCAGAGGCCCGTTTCGATCAGGTCGGCAATACCGTCGCCTGCCTGATCGACACTCTCGAACGCTGTCGGCCCTACCCGCCCTGCGCCGACAGCCTGCGCGACGACATGCTGATCGCCCTCACCGAAGCCTTCAACAACGTCGTCGAACACGCCTATGCCGGGCCCCACCCGCTGCGCCATGGCCGTGTCGCGCCGATCGTCTCAGGGCTCTGGCTCCATGGCGGGCGCGCCTTTGTCGGTATCGCCGATTATGGACGCCCGCTGCCGCGGCAATTGGTGAGACCGCGCGCCACCGCCGCGCCCCCCGAAGTCGACATCCCTGAAGTTGGCATTCCCGAAGTCGATGTCTCCGGAGGCGGTGCGCCCGATCTGGACACTCTCGACCTGGACACCCTCGATCTCGATACTTTGGATCTCGACAGCCTGGCCGAAGGCGGCTTCGGCTGGAACCTGATCCACGACTGCTGCGACCGCCTGGAATACGCCCGCGTCGGCGCCTGGAACCTGCTCTGCTTTGAAAAGCGCCTCGATCCACGGGGCGAGGGCTGAGCGCACGCCCCGTGCAGCACTATGCGCAAACGTTGGTTCACACACAATGCTGTAGACTGTTGTTTTATCGCGATTTCCTGGTCAGTCGGTGTTTCCACCTCCCTTGAAATCGCTCTAGGGAATATAGCCGCAGGAAATGGGCACAGCCCCGTCAAACAAGCCATGGCTCAAATACCCATCCCGCCCCGAATCGTACCGGCAAAAGCCGCCGCCAGCACCAGCGTCCACACCGGCACCTTCCACAACGTCAGCGCAAAATACCCCGCTAAGGCCAATGCCGCATCAGCACGGTCGGACACCGCCGTCGTAAACACCGGATCATAAAACGCCGAGGCCAACACACCCACCACAGCCGCGTTGACCCCCGACAAGATAGCGCGTGCCGGCGGCACCTCGCGCAACGTCTGCCAAAACGGCAGCGCCCCCGCCACCAGCAACAGCCCCGGCAGGAAAACCCCCACCAGCGCAATCGCCGCACCGAGCGGCCCGTTGGGCGCGGGCTCCGAGACGGTGCCAAGATAGGCGGCAAGGCTGAACAGCGGCCCCGGCACTGCCTGCGCCGCCGCATAGCCGGTGAGAAATTCCGCCTCTCTGACCCAGCCGGGCGCGACCATAGTGCCCTCCAAAAGTCGTCAACACTTCGAGCGCACTTTACACTACACCATCTTATTCGGCATCGGGCACTATTTATTCGACTCTCGCCCGATGCTTTTTTGCCTTAACTCCACTTTCGTAAG
>JBCDHK010000279.1:0-5446 GCA_038750185.1 Pseudomonadota bacterium | reverse complement strand
TTTGATTGCCAACCACATCGTCGCGATCCTTAACCGAACCGATGCGGCGGATGTCCAAGCGCACGCTGGAATAGAATTTAAGCGCATTGCCCCCGGTGGTCGTTTCGGGCGAGCCGAACATGACGCCGATCTTCATGCGGATCTGGTTGATGAAGATCACCATGCATTTAGACCGCGAGATCGAGCCGGTGAGTTTGCGCATCGCTTGGCTCATCAAGCGTGCTTGTGCACCGACTTGGGCGTCGCCCATGTCCCCTTCGAGCTCAGCCTTCGGGGTCAGCGCGGCCACCGAATCAACGACGACAAGCGAGACCGCGCCCGAGCGCACCAGCGTGTCGGTAATCTCAAGCGCCTGCTCGCCAGTGTCGGGCTGCGAGATCAGCAGCTCGTCCACATCAGCACCGAGCTTGCGGGCGTAGACCGGGTCAAGCGCGTGCTCGGCATCGACAAAGGCGCAAATACCGCCGGCCTTTTGTTCCTCAGCTACCACATGGAGCGCCAGGGTAGTCTTGCCCGAGCTCTCAGGGCCGAAAATCTCGATCACACGCCCTTTTGGCAAGCCGCCGATGCCAAGAGCGATATCGAGGCCGAGAGAGCCGGTCGACACCGCCTCGACATCCATGACCTCGCGCTGGCCGAGCTTCATGATCGAGCCTTTGCCAAAGCTGCGCTCGATCTGCGCGAGCGCCGAGTCGAGCGCTTTTTGCTTGTCCATGTCGCGCCTTTCGTCCAGCTTGATCAAAGCATCCTGCATCAGGTCATTCCTTATTTCATATTGACACGAAGCGAGCAATCGCCACGTCGTTCCAAACATGTTCTAGCATATTAGCTTGAACGAAAAAAGAACAAAATTACATGGGAAATGTCGTTTTAAGCACGCTGCTACAGCTGTCAGGCAACGGGATCGCCCAGGGCCTCTTTGACCTTGGAGGTCAGATCGTTGAGTGAGAATGGCTTGGGCAGAAATAGAAAATCCATGTCTGTCAGGTTTTTGCGAAAGCTTTCCTCAGCATAGCCTGAGACAAACACCAGCCTGAGCCCCGGGCGCAGCTTGCGCGCATGGGTGGCAAAGGTGGGCCCATCCATGCCCGGCATGACGACATCCGAGACCAGAAGATCGACATCGAAGGTGGGATCGGCGAGGATTTCCATCGCCTCTTCAGCCGTCTCGGCTTCGGCGACTTCGTAGCCCCGTAGCCGCAAGGCGCGCGCGGCAAAGGCCCGCACTGGTGCTTCGTCTTCGACCAACAGCACCGAGCCCGAACCGGTGAGATCGCGGCTTTGGCGCGGCGGCGGAGCGGCAATCTGCACTGGCGCCCCTGCTGTCGCCCGCGGCAGGCGCATGCGAAACACAGCGCCGCCATCGGGGTGGTTCTCGGCCAAGATCTGCCCCCCCGACTGACGCACGATGCCATAAACCGTCGACAAACCCAGCCCGGTACCTTCGCCCTTGGGTTTGGTGGTGAAAAACGGATCGAACACATTGTCGAGCACGGACGGGTCGATGCCGGGCCCGCTATCGTGTACGGCAATTTCGACGAAATCAGCCGTCACCCCGGTTTGATCGACCGGATGCACACAGTTGTACGCCGAGATCGTGATCGTGCCCGAGCCGTCCATGGCATCGCGGGCATTGACGACCAGGTTCATCAGCACCTGTTCCAATTGCTGGTGATCGGCACGCACATCCCATAGATCACTACCGTATTCGGTGCTGAGCCGAATACGCTCACCCACTAGACGATCAAGTAAGTATTGCGCCTCCGAGATCACATCTTGGACCGGCAGTGTCTTGGGCGAGAGAGTTTGCTTGCGTGAAAAAGCCAGCAACTGTCGCACTAATGCTGCAGCACGGTTAGCATTTTGAGCGATCTGCATGAGATCGGCGTAATCAGGATGGGAGACGTCCTTGCGCAGCAGCAGAAGGTCACAATTGCCGACAATAGCGGTGAGCACATTGTTAAAGTCGTGTGCCACGCCGCCGGCGAGCTTGCCGACTGCTTCCATCTTTTGCGACTGGGCAAACTGATCTTCGAGGCGGCGCATCTCCGAGGCGTCGTTGAGCACTGCCAGCAGGGTTTCGCGTTCGTAGAGGCGCACGCGGGTTAGGACGACCTGCACGAAGGCTTGGTTGCGCGCGAGGCGGACCATCTCGCCGTGGGTCGGCCCATGATTGCTCAGCGCGTCTTCGAGCAACTGGGTGACCGGGCGTCCGATCGGCTCGATAATCTTGGCCAGAGCCCGCCCTGGCTCGGCATCGTCTGCGAGGATGTCGCGTGCAGGGGCATTGCACCAAAGCAGCGCGCCATTCAGCTCGAATTGCACCAGCGGGATCGGCACCGTCTCCAGCACCCCCGCAGCACCGCGGCAACCCGCCGTGGCCGCGGAGATCGGGAAGATGAGAAAATCCTCGGCCAACCCGTCGCTCGGCACGGGGAAGCATCGGAACACGCCAGTGGTGTCGTCTTTGGTTGGCAAGCTGATACGGTCGCCGCCGTGGTTGCTAAGGGTGTCCAGGCGGGCGAGGACCGGGGCCGGGTCGGCACCGAATAGCGCCGTGAAGGCATCATTGACCACCGCCGCCTGTGCCGTACCGAGACGGCGCAGATGGGGCACTGGCAGGGCGTTGTAGGGCGAGGCGGCCTGTCCCGCTGCCATTTCGGCGATGCGCGTCGACGGTTGGAGCGCCCAGAGGGTGTAGCCTTCGCAGTGGGGGCGCACTACCAGATGGACATCGCGCGGACTGGCTTTGGCATCGGCCAGGCGCACTGGCTGAAAGGCGATGCCGGCGGTCTCGGCGGTGCGGGCCAGGCGGTAGAGCTGGGCGGCGTCGATCTCGCCGAGCACGGACCGAAACAGCCGGGCAAGTGTGTCCGGCCGTGACAACCCTGCATTTGCTGCAGCATCGAGCATGGCGGTATTGCACGCGACTAGCGTGCCGGTTTCGGTGGCAATGGCGGCTGGAGCGCCCAAGCTTTCGACTGCGCGGCGATCGGCGCCACGGGCGCGCTGTTTGGCAAAGAGCAACGCGGCGCCCGCACCCAGCAGAACACCCAATATGAGCACGAGCCCATGTGGGAACATGGCTTCACCGCCCGTCATGGACGACCAATGCGTGCCGCTGCGACAACGGCAAAGCGCACCGCTGCCTGGGGTGTAACTGCCTGGAGTATGACAGCGGGGGCTCGCAGGTCTCTGCCGCTGGGCATCTTGACTGCACCACTACCGCCTCAATCGTTTGATCGATAGTTGCCAGGGCTTGCTTGGCGCTCTCCTCAATCGGCACGGCGTTGTCCTCCCGCGCGCCGTCGTCCTCCCGCGCGTTGCCTCCTAATGCCCCCCACTGCATCGTTCTCCTATTGCAATGCGTGCCGGCCCGACCAGCATCTGAAAAAGCCATGTTTGCCGGGATTTCCCAGCCAGATACTCACCATCCTGCAGATAGTGCGCCAAACCGGTTGCTCAAAAGTAAACGGCCCGCGTCGTACACGCCGCAAGCGCCACCCCTTGCCTGCGCTGCCAACGCGCCGTATGTAAGGCGAAATCGCAGCGGCCTCGCCGGCTCGGCGGGGCTCTCAAGGGGCGCCGCTCAGCCGTCCCACCCGGGGGCTCCCGGGCCAGCGTCGGGCCGTACTGGAGCGCCGCTCCACGCACCGCACGCAACCCGCAGGCCACGCTAAGCCTGCACGAAGGACTGGGCCCATGGCAGACATGATTGCGAAGGCACCCTTCGACAAACGTCTTGCCGCGCTGATCGCGCCCACTGTCGAGGCCATGGGCTTTGAACTGGTGCGCCTGCGCTACATGGGTGGCAAAAAGCCCACGCTCCAGGTGATGGCCGAGCGCGCCGATGCCACCATGGAGGTCGATGACTGCGCCGATCTGAGCCGTGCGCTGTCGGCCATGCTCGACGTCGAGGACCCCATCGAGGCCGAATACGCGCTGGAAGTCTCCAGCCCCGGCATCGACCGCCCGCTGACCCGCCTCAGCGATTTTGTGCGCTGGGAGGGCTACGAGGCCAAACTGGAGACCGAGGAGGCCATCGAAGGCCGCAAGCGCTTCAAGGGCCTGCTCTCGGGCGTGGCCGAGACCGAGGTCTTGATCGAGATCGAAGAAGGCGTGATCGGCCTCGAATTCGATTGGCTGGCCGATGCCAAGCTGCTTCTCACCGATGATCTGATCGCCGAGACGCTGCGCGCCCAAAAGCGCTTCGATGCCGGCGACTTCGATACCGTGGAGACGGTGGACGACGACAACGACGACAGCGCCCCCGAAGCGGGCCGCCCCCAGCAAGGAGACGCCTGAGATGGTCAGCGCTAACCGACTGGAATTGCTCCAGATCGCCGACGCCGTCGCGCGCGAGAAACTGATCGACCGTGAGTTGGTGTTGGAGGCCATGGAGGACAGCCTCGGCAAGGCCGCGCGCTCGCGCTATGGGGCTGAGTACGACATCCGCGCCTTTATCGACCGTCGCTCGGGCGAGGTGCAGATGTCGCGCGCCATGGAGGTGGTGGAAGAAGTCGAAAACCACTTCACCGAGATCCTGGTCGGCGAGGCACGCCTGAAAAACCCCGAAGCCCAGATTGGTGACTTCATCACCGATCCCCTGCCGCCGATGGACTTTGGCCGCATCGCCGCCCAAACCGCCAAGCAGGTCATCGTGCAGAAGGTGCGCGAGGCCGAGCGCGACCGCCAGTACGAGGAATTCAAGGACCGCGTCGGCGAGGTCATCAACGGCATCGTCAAGCGCGTCGAATACGGCAATGTCATCGTCGATCTGGGCCGGGCCGAGGCCATCCTGCGCCGCGACCAGCTGATCATGCGCGAATCGTACCGCGTGAGCGACCGTATCCGCGCCTACATCCGCGATGTGAAGCGCGAGACGCGCGGGCCGCAGATCTTCCTGTCGCGCACCGCGCCCGAGTTCATGGCCAAACTGTTCCAGATGGAAGTACCCGAGATCTACGACGGTGTCATCGAGATCAAGGCGGTGGCGCGTGACCCGGGCTCGCGGGCCAAGATCGGCGTACTCTCCCACGACAACGGCATCGACCCAGTGGGTGCTTGTGTGGGGATGCGCGGCTCGCGCGTGCAGGCGGTGGTCAACGAACTCCAAGGTGAGAAGATCGACATCATCCCTTGGGTCGATGATGCGGCCTCGTTCATCGTCTCGGCACTCCAGCCCGCCGAAGTTGTCAAGGTGGTGATGGACGAGGACGCCGGGCGCATCGAGGTGGTGGTGCCCGACGAGCAGCTTTCCCAGGCCATCGGGCGGCGCGGCCAGAACGTGCGCCTGGCCTCCCAGCTCACCGGCTGGGACATCGACATCATGACCGAGGCCGAGGAATCTGAGCGCCGCCAGCAGGAGTTCGCTGAGCGCTCCAAGATGTTCATGGACACCATGAACGTCGACGAGATGGTGGCGCAACTGCTGGTCTCGGAGGGC
>JBCDHK010000278.1:0-5450 GCA_038750185.1 Pseudomonadota bacterium | reverse complement strand
GTTGGAGCCGCCGGTCTCCACCCCGATCTCGCGCAAGACGGCCAGCGAGGCGTTCCTCATGCGCTGGTACTCGCGGTCGGTGAGCGTCAGGGCGGGGGCAACGGTGATGCTGTCGCCGGTGTGCACGCCCATGGGATCGACGTTTTCGATGGCGCAGACGATGATGGCGTTGTCGGCGCGGTCGCGCACGACTTCCATCTCGAACTCCTTCCAGCCGATAAGCGACTCGTCCACCAGGATCTGGCCAACGGGCGAGGCCTCCATGCCCCGCCGGCAGATCGCGGCGTAGTCCTCGCGGTTGTAGGCCACGCCCCCGCCGGTGCCGCCAAGCGTAAAGGCCGGGCGGATCACGGCGGGCAGGCCGGTGGTGTCGAGCGCTGCCATGGCCTCGACCATACCGGCCTCGATATCGCCCTCAGGCGCGGTAACGATGACGGCGGCGGGATTTTCCAGGCCGATGCGGTCCATGGCTTCGCGGAACAGGCGCCGGTCCTCAGCCATTTCGATCGCGGTCCAGACCGCGCCGATCATCTCGACGTCATACTTCTCCAGGACACCGGCCTTCTCCAAGGCCATGGCCGTGTTGAGCCCGGTCTGCCCGCCCATGGTGGGGAGCAGCGCGTCGGGGCGCTCGCGCGCGATGATGCGCTCGACCACCTCTGGCGTGATCGGCTCGATGTAGGTGGCGTCGGCGAGGCCTGGGTCGGTCATGATGGTGGCGGGATTGGAGTTGACCAGGATGACCCGGTAGCCCTCCTCGCGCAGTGCCTTGCAGGCTTGGGCGCCTGAATAGTCGAACTCGCAGGCCTGGCCGATCACGATCGGGCCGGCGCCGACGATCAGGATCGAGTGGATGTCGGTGCGCTTGGGCATCGGGCTCTCCCTGGAGCAAGGTCACGGCGGCGCAAGCCCGTGGCCCGCGGGCAAGGGATGCCGCGGCGCGCATGCTGGCGTCTTTGCAAACGTCGCCGTTATAGCGAAGGCGTGCCCCGGAGCAAGGCGGTGCAAGGCGGGGTGGGACCAGGATTTTCTCGGATTTGCTGTGGCGCCTGGAGATAGCACAACTTTTGATTGTTTCATTTAATGCAATAGCGAAATAATTTCGCAGTGCATCATGCAACTTTACGATTGCTCCTGCCGATGCTGCCAATATTGTCTCAGTAGTACGTTACGAAGCTAACAGACTAAGGTGAGCGCCATGGACTCGGTCCTTCCTCCCGGCATTTCCTCCGAGATCGAGACGGCGCGGCGCAATCGCGTCCGAGCCCGGGCGCGTCACTCGGTGGTGGCTGGCACGCGCCGCCATGCCGTGCTCAGCCTCAGCGCGGATAGTCTGGTGATCGAGGCCGATGGGCGTCCGCCTCTGCGCGGCTTTGTCGACATCTTAGAGGGCGAGCGGCGCATCGACCGGCGCTTGGTGGTGTGCTCGTGGGCCGAGGACGGGCTGGTCGGCTATGAGTTCAAGCGCGATGGCATCGGGATGGCGGTTGCTGCCGATTATGTCCCACCCGGCCATGCCGGGCTGCTCGGACGCGACTGATCCACCTTGACGTGCTCGCTTGGTGGCGCGGCCACCCTCGGCGGTGGCCTGTGCGCGGTTCCCAAGCGGCCCCTAAGCGAGGCCCCCAAACGAGGCCATGTGACGCAGGAAAGCCCGGCTTGCGTGCTGGGCGGTTGCGTCTGCCATCAGCGTGCTTAGTCTGAAGTCCATGGTACTTTCGTATGACCACAGCGCATCGGCCAGCGCGCGTCCGCCGCCCTTGCAGCCCCTTTCCACTCCCGCACGACCCGAATTCCCGCGCCCAGCCGAGGACGTACCCCATGAACGACAAGACCCCCGATAACATCCACGACGCCGATCCGATCGAGACCCGCGAGTGGCTCGACAGCATCGAGGACGTGATCGACCGCGACGGGGCCGACCGCGCCCATTATCTGCTCGACCGCGCCATCGGTGCGGCACGTGAGAGCGGGGCCAACCTGCCCTTTGGCGCCACCACGGCCTACGTCAACACTATTCCCACCGACCGCCAGCCCGAGTATCCGGGCGATCTCGATACCGAGTGGCGCATTCGCAACGTCAATCGCTGGAATGCCATGGCCACGGTGGTCAGGCGCAACCGGGTTTCGTCGGAATACGGCGGCCACATCGCGTCGTTTGCGTCCTCAGTGGTGATGTATGACATTGGTCTTAATCATTTTTGGCGCCCGCGCAGCGAAACCCACGGCGGCGATCTGGTGCTCTTTCAAGGCCATGTCGTGCCTGGGATCTATGCGCGCTCCTTCATGGAGGGACGCATTGACGCCGCCACGCTGGACAACTTCCGCTCCGAGGTGAGCGGTGAGGGGCTGTCGTCCTACCCCCATCCGTGGCTGATGCCGGACTACTGGCAGTTCCCCACCGTCTCCATGGGGCTTGGGCCGCTGATGGCGATCTACCAGGCGCGGTTCATGAAATACATGCATGACCGCGGCTTGATCGATGCGGCCGACCGCAAGGTCTGGGCCTTCCTCGGCGACGGTGAGATGGACGAGCCCGAGAGCCTCGGCGCCATTTCGCTGGCGGCGCGCGAGAACCTGGACAACCTGATCTTCGTGGTCAATTGCAATCTCCAACGCCTCGACGGCCCGGTGCGCGGCAATGGCAAGATCATCCAGGAGCTGGAGGGCGAATTCCGCGGCGCGGGCTGGAACGTGATCAAATGCATCTGGGGTTCGGGCTGGGATGCGCTGTTGGAAAAAGATACCACCGGCATGCTGCGCCGCCTGATGGACGAGACCGTCGACGGCGACTACCAGGCCTGCAAGGCGCGCGGCGGTGCCTATACCCGTGAGCACTTCTTCGGCAAATATCCCGAGACCAAGGCGCTGGTCGCCGATATGTCGGACGAGGAGATCTGGAAGCTCCAGCGCGGCGGCCACGATCCGCTCAAAGTCTATGCCGCCATGAAGGCCGCCTCCGACAACAAGGGCACGCCCACGGTGCTGCTGGTCAAAACCGTCAAGGGCTACGGCATGGGCGAGGCCGGTGAGGGGATGAACATCACCCACCAGCAAAAGAAGATGGCCGAGGACCAACTGCGCGCCTTCCGCGATCGTTTCGAGATCCCGGTCAAGGATGCCGATCTCTACGAGGCGCCCTATGTCACGCTCTCCAACGAACAGAAATCCTATCTGCTCGACCGGCGCAAGGAACTCGGCGGGGCCTTCCCACAGCGGGTCTGGCGCGATGCGCCCAAGCTGGAGATCCCCTCGCTCGATGCGTTTGCAGCGCAGCTAAAGGGCACCGGTGCGCGCGAAAACTCCACCACCATGGCCTTTGTGCGCATCCTCAACACGCTGGTGCGCGACAAGAAAATCGGCAAGCAGGTGGTGCCCATCGTCCCCGACGAGAGCCGCACCTTCGGCATGGAGGGCATGTTCCGCCAGCTCGGTATCTATGCGCCCAAGGGCCAGCTGTATAAGCCCGAGGATGCCGATCAGTTGATGTACTATAAGGAATCGCGCAACGGCCAGGTGCTCCAGGAAGGCATCAACGAGGCCGGGGCCATGGCCGATTGGATCGCCGCCGCCACCAGCTATTCGGTGCACGGCGTGCCCATGGTGCCGTTCTACATCTACTATTCGATGTTCGGCTTCCAGCGCGTTGGCGATCTGGCTTGGGCGGCGGGTGACAGTCGGGCGCGCGGCTTTTTGGTCGGCGGCACGGCGGGGCGGACGACGCTGAACGGCGAGGGGCTGCAACACCAGGACGGCCACTCCCACATCCTGGCCGGCACCATCCCCAACTGCGTGAGCTACGACCCGACGTTTTCGTATGAGCTGGCAGTGATCGTGCACAACGGCTTGCAGCGCATGTTTGCCGATCAGGAGGACGTCTACTTCTACCTGACGGTGGAGAACGAGAACTACACCCACCCCGAGATGCCCGAGGGCGTCGAGGAGGGCATTCTCAAGGGCCTCTACCGCTTCTCCCAAGGCGCCAAGCGCCCGGGCAAGAAACACGTCAACCTGATGGGCTGCGGCTCGATCTTCCGCCAGTCCATGTTGGCGGCTGACATGCTGAAGGCCGACTTCAACGTCACCGCCGATCTCTGGGCGGCAACCTCGTTCAACGAACTGGCCCGCGAGGCCCAGGACTGCGAGCGCCTCAACCGCCTCGATCCCTTGGGCGAAGAGCGCGTGCCCTATGTCACCCAGACGCTCTCCAAGGCCAAAGGCCCGGTGATCGCGGCCACCGACTACATGCGCGTCTTCCCCGAGCAGATCCGCGCCTTCGTCAGCCAGCCCTTCCACACGCTCGGCACCGACGGCTTTGGCCGCTCGGACAGCCGGGTCAACCTGCGCCGTCACTTCGAGGTCGATGCCAACCACATCGCCGCGGCGGCCATGGTGGCGCTCTACCGCGAGGGCAACGTCTCCAAGAGCGATCTGGAGAAGGCGCTCAAAAAGTACGAGATCGACGCCGCCAAACCCAATCCGCGCACAGCGTAACCGCGCCTGAGCCAGATCAATGCACATGGTTGCCACCCGCAGTAGGCTCGTCTCGGGCCGCAAGCGGGCGGCGCCCGAGATGCGCCATTGCAGGGTGCACGGTCCAACCCAGGGGGAGAGAAATGTCCACGATTGAAATCAAGGTACCCGACATCGGCGATTTCACCGATGTACCGGTGATCAATATTCTGGTCAGCCCGGGCGATCATGTCGCCGCTGAGGACGCGCTGATCGAGCTTGAGTCCGACAAGGCGACCATGGAGGTGCCGAGCCCGCAGGTGGGCGATGTCAAAGAGATCCTGATCAAGGAGGGCGACAAGGTCTCAGAGGGCACGCCGATCATCGTGTTGGAGGTGGGCGAGGCCAAGGCCCCGGTCGCGCCGCCCAACCCCAAAGGCCACCAAGAGCACGAGCCGGAGCCGCCGAAGCCCGCGCCCGCCCCCGCTGAAGCAAAATCGGCGCCCGCTCCCGCCAAGGCCAACGGGGCCGCGCCCGCTGCCGTGGAGACCTCCGGCAAGCCCCACGCTTCGCCCTCGGTGCGCGCCTTTGCGCGCGAGCTTGGTGTGGACCTCGGGCGCGTCCAGGGCTCGGGGCGCAAGGGGCGCATCCTGCGTGAGGACGTGACCGCCTATTACAAGGGCCAGGTCGAGGCGGCAGCCCCCAAGGCGGCGCCTGCGGCGGAGGCCAAGGGCGGCATGGGCATCCCGCCGATCCCCAAGGTCGACTTCTCCAAATTCGGCAGCACCGAAGACGTGGAGATGTCGCGCATCAAGAAGATCTCCGGTCCCGCGCTGCACCGCTCCTGGCTCAACATTCCGCACGTCACCCACCAGGAAGAGGCCGATATCACCGCGCTCGATGCCTATCGCAAGGAGCTGGATACGGCGGCCAAGGCCGAGGGCTACCGCGTCACGCTGCTCTCGTTCGTGATCAAGGCCTGCGTCTCGGCGCTCAAG
>JBCDHK010000277.1:0-5452 GCA_038750185.1 Pseudomonadota bacterium | reverse complement strand
GAGATCGCGCTCAGAACGGGTGCGTCCGCCACTTTCTTGCCACGAAAGGCCTGCGCTCGGATCGAGAGTGCGCGCGTCCGAGAGCCCGCGCAAATCGCGGATCAGGCGCACGCCCTTGCCGCGCGCCATCTCGGGGAGTTCGTCGAAGGGAAAGACCACCATCTTGCGCGCGCGCCCGATGGCGGCGACATGGGTGTCGCCAGGGGCCACGGCACGGCAGAGCATCGCTTGGGCGCCGTCGCGCAGCGTGAGCACTTGTTTGCCGGCGCGGGTCTGGGCCAGGACCTGATCCTCAGCCAGCAAAAATCCGTCGCCCGCCGTCGAGGCGATCAGGCGGCGCCCGCCGGGGGTGTGGATAAAGAGCGTCACCAGCGTCTCCTCCTGGCCCATATCGACCATGAGGCGTACCGGCTCGCCCTGGCCGCGCCCTCCCGGCAGGCGATCGGCGACCAGCGTATGGATGCGCCCGCCGGAGGTGAGGGCGAGCAGCTTATCGGTGGTCTGGGCGTGAAACAGAAACTGCGCGCCATCGCCGTCGCGGAACTTGAGCTCGCTGTCGAGGGCGACATGGCCTTTGAGCGCACGGATCCAGCCCTCGCGCGAGCAGACCACGGTGATCGGCTCGCGCTCGATCAGGGCTTCGGGGGGGACTTCCTCAATGGCCGGGGCCTCGCCGAGCCCGGTGCGCCTTGCGCCGAGTGGCCAGGGGTCGTGGGCGGGGCGGGCGGCGCTGATGTCTTCGGGCGAGCGTAGGAAACGCAGCACGCGCGGGGCGCCAAAGCGGTCGCGGATGGTGCGGATCTCCTCGGCGATGCGCGCCCATTGGGCTTCTTCGGAGGCGAGCAAGGCCTCAAGCCCCGCGCCCTCTTCGCTGAGGCGCTCGCGCTCAGAACGTAGCTCCATCTCCTCGAGACGGCGGAGCGAACGCAGGCGCATATTGAGGATGGCCTCGGCCTGGACATCTGTGAGGTACACATCCCCCCAATTCTCGGCCATGAGCGCCTGCTTAGGTTCGTCCTCGGTGCGGATGATCTCAATGACGCGGTCGAGGTTGAGAAAGGCGACGATGTAGCCGTCGAGCACCTCCAAGCGGTGCGCGATACGCGTGAGCCTGTGCTGGGAGCGGCGCACCAGCACGACGCGGCGGTGATCGAGAAAGGCGCGCAGTACCTCTTTCAGCGAGCACACCCGCGGCACGCGGCCATCGATCAGCACGTTCATATTGAGCGGCACGCGCACTTCGAGATCGGTGAGGCGGAACAGCGTCTCCATCATGGTCTCGGGCGCGATGGCGCGGGTCTTGGGCTCCAGGACGAGGCGGATCTCATCGGTCGATTCGTCGCGGATATCGGCCAGGATCGGTGTCTTGCGCGCGGTGATCAGCTCGGCGATGCGCTCGACCAGGCGCGCTTTGGCGATGCCATAGGGCATCTCGGTGACCACCACCTGCCAGGTGCCGCGCCCCAGATCCTCACGCTGCCAGGTGGCACGCAGGCGAAAGCCGCCCCGCCCGGTGGCATAAGCCTCGCGGATGCGCGCGAGCGGCTCGACCACGGTGCCACCGGTGGGAAAATCGGGCCCTGGCATGTGTTCGAGCAGGGTGTCGAGGCTCGCATTGGGGTGGCGGATCAGATGCAAGAGCGCCGCACAGACCTCGCCCGCGTTATGAGGCGGGATCGAGGTCGCCATGCCGACGGCAATCCCGGAGGCGCCATTGGCGAGCAGATTGGGAAAGGCTGCGGGCAGCACTTCGGGCTCGGTGTCGGAGCCGTCGTAGTTGGGGCGGAAATCGACCGCGTCCTCGTCGAGACCCTCCAAGAGCACGCTGGCGATCTCGGTCAGGCGCGCCTCGGTGTAGCGCTGGGCGGCGGCGTTGTCGCCGTCGATGTTGCCGAAATTGCCCTGGCCATCCACGAGTGGATACCGCTGGGCAAAATCCTGAGCGATGCGCACCAGCGCGTCATAGATCGCTTGATCGCCGTGGGGGTGGTAGTTGCCCATCACTTCGCCGACGATCTTGGCGCACTTCTTGTAGGCGCCCTCGGGCGAGAGCCTCAGGCCGCGCATGGCATAGAGGATGCGGCGGTGGACCGGCTTCAGCCCGTCGCGCGCATCGGGCAGGGCGCGGTGCATGATGGTCGAGAGGGCGTAGGTGAGATAACGCTCGCCGAGGGCGCGGGTGAGGGGCTCGGCCACCTCGCGCTGGGTGTTGTCGTCGTCGAGTGTCTCGCTCATGGAGGTGGTGTAGCAGTGGGGTGGACGCGGGTCCAGAACCTGCCAGAACCCGAGCGCACCCTACCTCAGGGCAGGGGGCGGCTCTTACCGTTGTCGTCGATGGCGACAAAGGTGAACGTGGCCTCGGTCACCTTGATGCGCTCGGGCTCGGGTTGGCGCGTCACCCAAACCTCAACCGCGATGCGCAGCGACGAGCGGCCCTCGCGCAGCATCTGCGAGTGGATCGCCACCACATCACCAACATGGACCGGGCGCAGAAACTGCATGGCGTCCACCGCCACCGTCGCCACGCGCCCCCTGGCCCGGGCGCGCGCCATCACCGAGGCCCCCAGATCCATCTGCGCCATCAGCCAACCGCCGAAGATATCGCCGTTGGCGTTGGTGTCGGCGGGCATGGCGATGGTCTGCAGGGTCGGGGCGCCTGTCGGGGCGGTGGGCGCGTGCATCTGGGTCTCCGCGGCTGGGAAGTCCAGGGTGCCCCGAGCGCGGCTACTGGGGCAAGCCCTGCCGGGCCTCAGGGCTGCTTGGTGTGGGGATCGCCGTCCTCGGCCAGCGCAGAGGGCACGGTTTCGCCCTTGAGGCGCTGCATGCGGCGCACTGAATAGAGGCCGAGCGCGATGGCGATGCCGAGGGTGGTGAGCGCCAGGGGCAGCACGATGGAGAGACCGTCGATACCGAACATGGGGTGTTACTCCTTTGCGTCAGGTGTCAGGCGGCGCTGGGCCGCCGGTCGGACGCTGAGAGTTGGCGCGTGGCGGGCGCGGGGCCAGCGCCTTTTCACCCTCCAAAAAAGTGCAGAAATCCGGGAACTTCCAGCAATAGCGCTGCAACCAGCACCAAAGCCCAGCCGCGCCAGAGCAGCCGACAGGCCGCCTCGATGTCTCTCGCAGTGGGCGCGCGCCGGCCCTCGGCAAAGACGTAGGGCGCCTCTAGGCGGGTGCCGTCATAGATGCGCGGTCCAGCCAGCGCCACATCGAGCGCCGAGGCGGTGGCGGCTTCGGGCCAGCCGGCGTTGGGTGAGGCATGCAGGCGCGCATCGCGCCAGAGCACCTTGAGGGAGCCGGGCCCGACCGCACAAAGGATCAGCCCGGAGAGGCGTGCTGGGATCAGGTTGAGCGCATCGTCTAGGCGTGCTGCGGCCCAGCCGTACTCGCGGTAGCGCTCAGAACGGTAGCCGATCATCGAGTCGGCGGTGTTGACGGCTTTGTACAGTACGATGCCCGGCAGTCCGGCGACGGCAAACCAGAAGGCGGGGGCGACGACGGCGTCCGAGAAGTTTTCGGCCGCGGATTCGATAGCCGCGCGCGCCACACCGGCTTCATCCAGCGTGGCTGGGTCGCGCCCGACGATCATGGCAACGGCCTGCCTGGCCGGGGCGAGCCCCTCGTCCAGCGCCGCCGCCACGGCGCGGACATGAGAGACGAGGCTCTGCTGGGCGAGCAGAATGGCCGCCCCGATCACTTGGCCCACCCCCACCAGCACGGGATGCGAGAGCGCCAAGGCCGGCACGAGCACCACGATGAGCAGCACACACAGTCCCAGTACCCCCCTGGCACGGCGGGCGCTGCCTTGGTTGAGGCGCGCCTCCAGCCAGGCGATCAGCCGTCCAAACAGCACCGCCGGGTGGGGCAGGCGCCGCCAGAGCCAATCGGGTTCGCCAAAGACCGCATCGAGGGCGAGCGCCAGTGCCAGCATGGAAGACCTCGGAGGGTGATGGGGGGTGATCTAGGGGAGTGTCCGCCGGGCTTCTTGCAGCGAGGATCACTGTGGGCGCAAGGCGGGATTGCGTTTCTGATGTAGCGTTAGGAGATGAAGGTCAGTATTGCTGCCATATATGCCAGTCCAACACATACACCCTCCATGGAGACACCGCATGTCCCGTCTGGAAAGCCTACTCTACCCCGCCATTATGGCCGGCATGATGTCGTTTGTGATGTCGGGGATCATCACCGCGCTCAACTTGGGCTTCACCGCCAGCTATCTGTCCGATTGGATGGGGGCGTGGTCGGTGTCGCTGCCGATTGCGCTGGGTGGCACCATCGTGGCCGCACCGGTGGCGGCGAAGGTGACCAAAGCGCTAGTCTCGGTGTTGCCGCGGCGCCAACGTGGGGCTTGATCGCACGTAATTCGGGCAAATCGGCGTATTTTTAGGCAGCCGCCATACGGCCAGCGGGTGTTTCCATGGCGCGCGGGCGCAGCCACCCTGGCACGAAACCTGCTTACTCCAGGTCAGCAGCGCCACCCCCTCGCAAGATGGACCCGCTGTCACCGCACCGGCCAGCGCCCTCCCGTCCCCGCGGCGCGGCTGCGGTTCGCGTGCCCGGGGCGGGGCAACCGGAGCCGATCCGATGACCCGTCTCGCGAATATCATGGGCGCAGCCCTGCTTGCAGCCCTGGCCGCACAAACCCCCACCACCGCCGCCGAGAAGACCGACTTTCGCATCGCCTGGTCGATCTACGTCGGCTGGATGCCCTGGGGTTACATGGCCGAGAGCGGCATCATGGCCAAACACGCCGAAGCCAACGGCATCACCGTCGAGATCGTCCAGATCAACGACTACATTGAGTGCATCAACCAGTACACCGCCGGCGCCTTCGACGGCGTCTCGGCCACCAACATGGACACGCTCTCGATCCCGGCGGGGGGCGGTGTCGACACCACGGCGCTGATCGTGGGCGATTTCTCCAACGGCAACGACGCCGTGTTGGTCAAGGGCGAGGCCAGCGACATCACGGCGCTGGCGGGCAAGCCGGTCAACTTGGTCGAGCTGTCGGTCTCGCATTATCTGCTGGCGCGCGGGCTGGATGCGGCGGGGCTCTCTGAGGCCGATCTGGCGGCTGTGATCAACACGTCGGATGCCGATATGGTCGCAGCCTTCGCCACCTCGGACGTCGAGGCGGTGGTGACGTGGAACCCGCTTGTGGGCACCATCCTGGAGACCGGCAACGCCACCAAGGTCTACGACAGCTCGGATATTCCGGGCGAGATCGTCGATCTGATGGTGGTCAGCACCGAGACGCTGGAGGCCAACCCCGCCTTCGGGCGTGCGGTGGTTGGGGCGTGGTATGAGACCATGGCGCTGATGTCCTCCGACACCCCCGAGGGTGTGGCCGCGCGCACCGCCATGGCTGAGGCCGCAGGCACCGATCTGGCCGGCTATGAGGCGCAACTGGCCACCACCGAGATGTTTTACACCCCCGCCGAGGCGGTCGCCTT
>JBCDHK010000276.1:0-5466 GCA_038750185.1 Pseudomonadota bacterium | reverse complement strand
GGGGGCTGCGGGCGTGCATGTGCGCGATCTGCGCGAAGAGTTCGTGCGCGATTTCGTGGCCCCGATGTTTCGCGCCAATGCGGTCTACGAGGGCCAGTACCTGCTCGGCACCTCGATCGCGCGGCCCTTGATCTCCAAGCATCTGGTCGAGATCGCGCGCGAAGAGGGCGCCGATGCCATCGCCCATGGCGCCACCGGCAAGGGCAACGATCAGGTGCGTTTCGAACTGGCGGCCTATGCTCTGGCGCCGGACATCCAGGTCATCGCCCCTTGGCGTGAGTGGGATCTGACCTCGCGCACCCGCCTCATCGCCTGGGCCGAGGAACACCAGGTCGAGGTGCCGACCGATAAGCGCGGCGAGGCGCCGTTCTCGGTCGATGCCAATCTGCTCCACACCTCCTCCGAGGGCAAGGTGCTCGAAGATCCGGCCGAGCCGGCGCCGGCGTATGTCTACCAGCGCACCGTCGATCCCGAAGAGGCGCCCGACACGCCCGAGATCGTCGAGATCGGCTTCGAGGCCGGCGATCCGGTGAGCGTCAACGGCGAGGCGCTCTCGCCCGCGGCACTTCTCACCCGCCTCAATGAGCTGGGCGGGCGCCACGGCATCGGTCGCCTCGATCTGGTCGAGGGGCGCTATGTCGGCATGAAATCGCGCGGCATCTATGAGACACCCGGCGGCACGCTCTGGCTCGCGGCGCACCGCGGCATCGAGAGCCTGACCCTCGACCGCGGCGCGGCGCACCTCAAAGACGAGCTAATGCCGCGCTATGCTGAGCTGATCTACAACGGCTACTGGTACAGCCCCGAGCGCGAGATGCTCCAGGCCCTCATTGACCGCTCCCAGACCCACGTGAGCGGCAGCGTGACGCTCAAGCTCTACAAGGGCTCGGCTCAGGTGATCGGGCGGCGCTCGGCCGAGAGCCTCTACTCCGAGGCCCACGTCACCTTCGAGGACGACGCCGGCGCCTACGACCAGAAGGACGCCGAGGGCTTCATCCGCCTCAATGCGCTGCGCCTGCGCCTTTTGGCGCGCCGCGACGGGCGGGGCGGCGCGGGTCCGCGCTAGAGCGATGTCCGAACGGACTGAACCAGTCCGTGGGTGAAGCACATCGCGACGAACAAGCACCTAGAGCGATTTGAAGCGCTTCTGGCACGAGAGTGCGGCTCGCAAACCGCGGCAGAACACTATCCTAGAGCGCATTGGCGAACCAGAATGGTCGCAATGCGCTCTAGAGCGCGAGATCTGATGCAATCAGATCGGACAGCGCTCTGGTGCTGCGGTATGTTGCAAAAACCGCTTGACCCGGGCGCGCCACTGTCGCTCCTTGTCGCCATGAGCACCCGCTTGGAGGTGTCGGGCTCAGACCGTTTGAAAGTGGGACATGCACAGCGTCCGTACCGCCTTGCACATCGCCATCGCCGTGCTGATCGCGCCTGCGCCTGCGATCCTGCTATTGCGCGATGCCTTTGGCGACGAACCGGTGCCGCTGGTGCCGGCGGTGGCGTCGGCGGTGCTCTCGGCCATGGTGTATGGGCTTGGTGTGATGCTCTGGTATCAGGCGCGCTCTGATGAGCGCACCCGCACCGCTGCCAAGGATACCGTCGAGGGACTGGCCGCCCAGATGCGCGCCCTGGAGCGGCGCGAGCGCACCGCCCATCACAGCTTTGAGGATCTGCCCGATCCGACCGCGCGCGATCTTGGCATCGCCCCAGCGCAGGCCATGCTCTGGCGTGTGGCCGACATCGAGGACGTCCACACCCTGATCGGCACCCAGCGCGTGCGCCTGCTCACCCACTGGTACCGCCACGTCCGCCGCCGCACCGACGGCGCGCTCGAATACGGCGACTGGCCCGCGGCTGCCGATCGCATCGTGCTCGAACAGGGCCTGCGCCTGCGTACGCTAGCCCGCCACGACGCCATCGCGCTGATCACGGCCGAAGTCGCGCTGATTGCCCAAACCTCGGTCGCGGCGGGGGGCGTGGCCGAGCAATCCGGGACCACCGAGACCGCGCGCGTGCGCGAGAGCCGCCATTTGACGGGAGGCGCTGCTGCGGTGGGGGGATCCGCGCAGGCCCAACCAGCCCCCGCGCCCCAGCCCAATGCGGCACCGGCCACGCCTCCGGCAGGCCAACCGCCACCAGAGAGCAACCCCGAGATCGCCGAGCAGATCGTGCGCTGTGCCGACGATCTCACCCGAGAGGGCTGGACGATCAAACGCCAGCCCGACCGGCGCAGCGGCCTCGATCTCATCGCCAGCCAGGGCGAGACCAGCGTCGGCATCGTCTGCAACGCCGGCGATCCGCTCACCGATGGCCTGGTCTGCCGCACCGCTGCCGCCGCACTACGCCACAACGTCGCCAGCACCGCCATCGTGCGCGCGCGCAAAGCCCCCACCAGCGGGCCAGCCCAGGCCACGGCGCATGTGTTGGGCGTCGCCGTGGTCGAGGAAGGCCGCTACGGCGCCCTATCAGCAACACGCGCGAGCGAGGCCGGCGCATGATCATACGGCGCAAGCAAAAGCCGGGCAGGGGGCGTTTGGACGCCGAGGCGGACCTGCAACAGGGCCGCTTCAGCGCGACGGTGCTGCTGGGCGAGGGCTGGCTGCCCGATCCCGAGACGCTCCTGGAGGTGCTGGAGACGCGCTTTGGCGAGCTGGGCACGGCGGTGGTGGTCGAGGGGGGCGACGACACGGTGATGGCGCTCGAACTCGACGGCACGCTGATCGCGCTGGAGCGCCTGGAGACGCCCTTGACCGACGATCCACTGGCGGCGGCGGTTCAGCCAGCGCGCAACTGGGACCCCGCCCCCGCGCTGGCGGCGCATAAGGCGCAGTTGCGGGTGGTGGCGCATGCACAAGCCAACCCCGAGACGCCGGAGGCGAAAGCCGACCCTGGGACGCCGGAGGCGAAGGCCGACCCTGGGACGCCGGAGGCGAAGGCCGACCCCAAGACGCCAGAGGCGAAAGAGCCCTCTCCTGCCCAAACGCCGACACGCCGGGCTGCCTTGGCCGCAACGGCGCTCGCGGGCATTCTCGCGCGCATGGCCAAGGCCGAGGTGGTGTATTATCCGGCCTCGGGCGCGCTGCTCTCCTCAGAGGATGCCCTGCGTGCCACCCAGGCGGTGCTGCGCGGGGTGAGCCCGATCGAGGCGTGGGCGACGATCTATGTGCTCGGCCCTGGCGGCCAGCCCGACGGCTCGGGCGTGCCCCACGGTGGCTACACCGACGGCCTGGAGGCCCTGCTCGGGCGCGAGATCGAACTGGCGCCGACCCCGCTCAGCCACATCCAGGCCCACGACCGTCTCTATGGCGCGATCTGGAAGGCGCTCGACGGCGAGGAGGCGTTTGAGGAAGGGCGTGAGTTGCGCGCGGGCGACGACACGTTGGTGGCCAGGATACGCGCGGTCGAGGCGTGGCTGCGCCCTGGGGTGCCGGCCTTGGTGCTGGTCGGGCCCGAGGCGGTGGTCGATATGCACCACCTCGAACTCAAGCCCGGCGTCGATCCGGCGGTGTTGCGCCACACCCCCGCCGGCTGAGCCCTGCTCTAGAACAGCTCGAAATCGGCAGCATCGAGCGCGGGTGCGCTGTCGAACGTGACGATCTGGCGTCGAGGACCGGCGCCGGCGGCGTCCTCGTCATAGAACAATGCCGTGCCATCGAGCAGCAGGAAGTCATCGCCATCGAGTGCCGCCGGGCCAAGGCGCAGATTGTCCGGTGTCACCTCACTCGCGCCGTCAAAGGCGGCAAAGCCTTCCGCGCTGAGGAGGATCTTGTCCACGTTGACCTGGAAGCCGTTGATTGTGTCGATGGCGCTGGCGGACAGTTTTTCAAACACCAGTTGGTCAGCCCCGGAGCCGCCCTGCAAGGTATCGGACCCCTCGCCACCGATCAGCACGTCGGGCCCCGCCGCACCGATCAGCAGATCGTCATCGTCGCCACCGTCGAGCAGATTGCGCGCGGTCTCGCTGCGCGTGCCAGCCGTCTGGGCAAACAGCGTGTCGTCACCCGCACCGCCCTCCAGCGTGTCGGCCCCGCCTTGGCCGCGGAGCTGGTCGTTGCCGCTCAGCCCCTGAAGCCGGTTGCCCTCCAGAGTACCGGTGATCGTATCGGCGGCGTTCGAGCCGCGCACGTCCTCGATCGAGATATAGGTCTCGCCCGCCGCCGCACCGGTGTTGGTGCCGGGGTTGATCAGGTTGATGCCGGTGGCGCCCTCGAACGCGTAGCTGACCAGATCGCGCCCGCCGCCGCCGTCGAAGCGGTCGGCCCCGCTGCCGCCGATCAGGGTGTCGGGGCCTGCAGCGCCAAACAGCAAGTCCTGGCCCGGACCACCGTCGAGCAGATTACCGTCGGTCTCGGTGCGATTGGAGGCGATCAGGGCGTAAAGCGTGTCGTCGCCAAAGCCGCCCTCAAGCGTGTCGGGGCCGAACTGGCCGCGCAGATCGTCGTTGCCGTTACCGCCCTCCAGGACATTGCCGCCGGTCGAGCCGGTCAGCGTGTCCCCAAAGCCCGAGCCGATGATGTTCTCGATCAGGATATAGCGATCCCCGAGCGCGGCGGCGCCTTCGTTGCGGTTGGAGTTGACCAGATGGACGCCCACGCCACCCGGCGCGAGGATGTAGTTGATCGTGTCGATACCATCGCCGCCGTTGAAGGTGTCCTCGCCTGGGATGAGGTCGTTGCCGGCCAGGAAATTATCGTTGCCCGCCTCGCCGAGCAGCATGTCCTCGCCGGGGCCGTCGGTCAGGAAATCGTTGCCGTTGCCGCCTTTGAGCGTGTCCTCGCCCGTGCCGCCCTCAAGGTTGTCCTGGCCCTCGCCCCCGATCAGCGTGTCATCGCCCGCACCGCCCTGCAAGGTGTCGTTGTCCGCCTCGCCAAACAGCAGGTTACTGCCTGCATTGCCGATCAGGGCGTTGGCGAGATCGTTGCCGCGCCCGCGCAGGTCGTCGAGGCCGATCAGTACCAGGCGCTCGAAATTGGGCCCGAGCACCCAGGAGACGCTGGCCTCGACCGTATCGAAGCCGCTGTTGGCGTTCTCCTGCAGGCGCAGCCGGGCGCCGTCGACGGCGTAGAAGTCGTTGCCCGCGCCGCCCTGCACCGTGCCCCCAACGCGCCCGCCGACCAGGTCAAAGGTGTCGTTGCGGTTGCCCGAGAGGATATCGCCGGCAATGAAGCCACTGTTCTCAACGGTGTTGGTGCCGCCGGCGAGCGAGACATCGCCCAGGATGTCGCCGCTGTTGAGAATGGTGTTGGTCTCAAGAGAACTGAAACCGCCGTCCGAGACCGTGCCGGTGATGGTACCGGCGTTCTCCAGCGTGTCGTTGCCGCTTGCGCTGCCGCTGCCGAGTTCGAGCGCGCCGTTGAGGATCCCGGTGTTGACCATGTGATCGTTGTTGGCGCTTAGGTTGACCCGCCCATCAATCCGCCCGGCGTTGTCGAGCCGGTCGTTGCCGGAGCCCAGATTGATATC
>JBCDHK010000275.1:0-5470 GCA_038750185.1 Pseudomonadota bacterium | reverse complement strand
GGTGGCCTCTGGGAGGTGCTGTTTGCCACCATCCGCCGCCATGAGGTCAACGAGGGCTTCCTGGTCACCTCCATGCTTTATGCGCTGATCCTGCCGCCCAACGTGCCGCTCTGGCAGGTGGCGCTGGGGATTTCCTTTGGCGTGGTGATCGGCAAGGAGGTGTTTGGCGGTACCGGCAAGAACTTCCTCAATCCAGCCCTCACCGGGCGCGCCTTCCTCTACTTCGCCTATCCCGCGCAGATGTCGGGCGACACGATCTGGACGCCGGTCGATGGCTTCTCGGGCGCGACCGCGCTCTCGGTTTCGGCCTCTGAGGGCTATCAGCAGCTTGCTGCCAACGGCATGACCTGGCTCGATTCGTTTGTCGGCACCGTGCAGGGTTCGATCGGCGAGACCTCGACGCTGGCGTGCCTGGCGGGGCTCGTCTTCCTGCTCGCCACCCGCATCGCCAACTGGCGCATGGTGGTGGGGTGTCTGGGCGCCATGATCGCCTTCTCGACGCTCCTTAATCTGATCGGCTCCGACACCAACCCGATGTTCGCCATGCCCTGGTACTGGCATCTGGTGGTGGGCGGCTTTGCCTTTGGCCTTGTCTTCATGGTCACCGAGCCGGTCTCGGGCGCACACACCAACATGGGCCGCTACATCTACGGCGCCTTGATCGGCTTCATGGTGGTGATGATCCGCGTGATCAACCCGGCCTTCCCCGAGGGCATGATGCTGGCGATCCTGTTTGGCAACGTGTTTGCGCCGCTCATCGATCACTTCGTCGTCCAAGCCAACATCAAGCGGAGGGTCAGACGCCATGCCTGAGTTGCTCGCCAAACTCCCGAGGCCGATCCAGCGTTTCATGGCGCTGCCCCCCGACAGTGTGCCCAAGACCGTGTTCGTGGCCGTCTCGCTCTGTCTGGTTGCCTCCATGGTGGTCTCGGCCACGGCCGTCTCGCTGCGCCCGGCCCAGGAGGTCAACAAGCTCAAGGACAAGCAGATCAACATCCTGCAAGTCGCGGGCCTCTATGAGCCGGGCGAGGATGTCAGGGAAGCGTTCCAGGCCTTCGAGCCCCAGGTGCTCGAACTGAAAACCGGCACCTTCACCGATCGGTTCGATCCCGCCAGTTTCGACGACCGCGCCGCAGCCGACGACCCAGCCACCTCGGTGGCGCTGACCGACGACCCAGCCGGGATCGGACGCCAGTCGCAATTCGTCACCGTCTATCTGTTGCGCGACGAGGCAGGCGGGCTCGACAAGGTGATCCTGCCTGTCCACGGCTATGGCCTCTGGTCGACGCTCTACGGCTTTATCGCGCTGGAGAAGAACGGCAACGATATCTACGGCCTACAGTTCTACAGCCACGCCGAGACCCCAGGCCTCGGCGCCGAGGTCGACAACCCGCGCTGGAAGGCGCTCTGGCGCGGCAAAAAGCTGAGCGACGAAGACGGCACGCTGCAGATCACCGTCGCCAAAGCCGCCCCCCCCGCCGGCAAGGACTACCACATCGACGGCCTGGCCGGCGCCACCCTCACCTCGCGTGGTGTCGATAGCTTAGTGCGCTTTTGGATGGGCGAGAACGGATACCAGCCCTTCCTGGCCAAACTGAAAACGGGAGAGCTCTGATGGCCCAGACCCGCAAAAGCCTGCTGGTCGATCCCATGGTCGACAACAACCCGATCACGCTGCAGGTGCTTGGCATCTGCTCGGCGCTGGCGGTGACCTCGTCGCTGCAGGTGGCCTTCGTGATGACGCTGGCGGTGACGCTGGTGACGGCGTTTTCCTCGATGTTCATCTCGATGCTGCGCAATCACATCCCGGGCTCGATCCGCATCATCGTGCAGATGATCATCATCGCCTCGCTGGTGATCATGGTCGATCAGGTGCTGAAAGCCTACGCCTACGAGATCTCCAAGACGCTCTCGGTGTTTGTGGGGCTCATCATCACCAACTGCATCGTGATGGGCCGCGCCGAGGCCTTCGCCATGAAGAACCCGCCGGTGGCCTCGTTTCTCGATGGCATTGGCAACGGGCTCGGCTATGGCCTGATCCTGATGCTGGTCGGCTTTATCCGCGAGCTGTTCGGGGCGGGCACCCTCTTTGGCGTCACCATCCTGGAGACGGTCAACAACGGCGGCTGGTATGTGCCCAACGGCATGCTGCTGCTGCCGCCCTCGGCGTTTTTCGTCATCGGGCTGCTGATCTGGGCCTTCCGCGCCTGGAAGCCCAAGCAGATCGAAAAGCGTGAGTACAAGATCCAAGTGGTGGAGGCGCACTGAGATGGAAGGCTTACTCTCCCTCGCACTCAAGGCGATCTTCGTCGAGAACATGGCGCTGTCGTTCTTTCTTGGCATGTGCACCTTCATCGCCGTGTCCAAGAAGATCGCCACCGCCATCGGCCTCGGGATTTCGGTGATGATCGTCCAGGCGATCACGGTGCCGGCCAACAACTTGATCCTGACCTATCTGCTCGCGCCCGGCGCGCTCTCTTGGGCCGGCTTTAGCGACGTGGACCTGACCTTCCTCGGCCTGATCTCGTATATCGGTGTGATCGCGGCCTTGGTGCAGATCCTGGAGATGGTGTTGGATAAATATTTCCCGCCGCTCTACAATGCGCTTGGCGTGTTCTTGCCGCTCATCACCGTCAACTGCGCCATTCTCGGCGGCTCGCTGTTCATGGTCGAGCGCGACTACAACTTCGCCGAATCGGTGACTTACGGTGTCTCGTCCGGTTTCGGCTGGGCACTGGCCATCACCGCCATGGCAGGCGTGCGCGAGAAACTAAAATATTCCGACGTTCCCGACGGTCTGCAGGGCCTAGGCATCACCTTCATCAGCGCTGGTCTGATGGCTTTGGCCTTCATGTCCTTCAGCGGCGTCAAGCTCTAAGGGAGGCCGGATATGGCAACCTTCACCCTGGGCATCCTGCTCTTTACTCTGATCGTCATCGCGCTGGTGACGATCATCCTGGCCGCGCGCGCCCAGTTGGTCTCCTCGGGCAACGTCAACATCACCATCAACGGCGAGAAGACCATCTCGGTGCCCGCTGGCGGTAAGCTGCTCCAGACGCTGGCCGAACAAAAGCTGTTTGTGCCCTCGGCCTGCGGCGGTGGCGGCACCTGCGCGCAGTGCCGCGTCAAGGTGCACGACGGCGGCGGCTCGATCCTGCCGACGGAGCTCGGCCACATCACCAAGCGCGAGGCCTCCTGTGGGGACCGCCTGTCGTGTCAGGTCGCGGTCAAGCAGGATATGCAGATCGAGGTCCCCGAGGAGGTGTTCGGCGTCAAGAAGTGGGAGTGCGAGGTGGTCTCCAACGACAACGTCGCCACCTTTATCAAGGCGCTAGTCCTAAAACTGCCCGAGGGCGAGGACGTCAATTTTCGCGCTGGCGGCTATATCCAGATCGAAGCGCCCGCCCACAAAGTCTCCTACAAGGATTTTGACATTGGCGAGGAGTACCGCGAGGATTGGGACAAGTTCAATCTCTGGCGCTACGAGTCGAAAGTCGACGAGCCGATCGAGCGCGCCTACTCCATGGCCAACTACCCCGAAGAGCGCGGCATGATCATGCTCAACGTGCGCGTGGCCTCGCCCCCGCCCGGCACCGACGGCATTCCGCCGGGCAAGATGTCGTCGTTCATCTTCAACCTCAAGCCCGGCGACAAGGTGACGATCTCGGGGCCCTTCGGCGAGTTCTTTGCGCGCGAGACCGGCAAGGAGATGATCTTTGTCGGCGGCGGTGCCGGCATGGCACCCATGCGCAGCCACATCTTCGATCAGTTGAAGCGCCTCAAATCCGACCGCAAGATCAGCTTTTGGTACGGCGCGCGCTCGAAACGCGAGATGTTCTTTGTCGAGGATTTCGACAGCCTCGCCCAGGACAACCCCAATTTCGTCTGGCACGTCGCGCTCTCGGATGCGCTGCCCGAGGATGGCTGGAAGGGCTACACTGGCTTTATCCACAACGTGTTGCTGGAGGAGTACCTGAGAAACCACCCCGCGCCAGAGGACTGCGAGTACTACATGTGCGGCCCGCCGATCATGAACCAGTCGGTGATCAAGATGCTGCTCGACCTCGGCGTCGACCGCGAAGATATCATGCTCGACGACTTCGGCGGCTGATACGCCCAACAGTGCAGGGTTAGAGGCGCGCGCTCCAAGGTGGGCGCGCGCTTGCTCAGTTGATGGCGAGCGGGACAAAGCCCAGGATCAACAGACACACCGCCGCTAACGTGCCATAGAGCCACGCCTGCCAGGCTGGCCCCTCGCTCTTCCACACCCGCCGATAGCGATGGCCCGCCACCACCGCCACCACAAGCAGCAGCGTCGCCAAGGGTGGGGTCAGAGTGAGATCGCCGATCACTGCCAAAACTCGCCGTTTCCTGGTTGGAGGGCTATACTCCATGCCACAGCCAAGCAGAAACGCTCAAGCGAGGAAACACCATGCTCCCGAGCTCTTTCCAACCCCCGATCCGCGGTGATGTGCCGGGGCAGTCCAGTGTCAGTCAGTCCATCGAGACCAACATCGCCAAGGGTACGGCCACGGTGGCCAAGCTGCTCGAAGGCAAGGGCGCTGAGGTGTTCTCGATCCGCGCGCAAGACACCCTGGCCGAGGCCGTGGAGGCGCTGCGCACGCGCAGGATCGGCGCGTTGGTGGTCACCGATGCCGAGGGCGCGCTGGAGGGCATTTTGTCTGAGCGCGACATCGTGCGCCGTTTGGCCGAGACGCCCGGGCGCACGCTGGGCCAGCGCGTCGAGGAGGTGATGACGCGCCGCGTCGAGGTCTGCCAGCCCGAGGAGGCGCTGGTCTCGGTCTTGCGGCGCATGACCGCTGGACGCTTTCGCCACATGCCCGTGATGCAGGGCGAGACGCTGTGCGGCATCGTCACCATTGGCGATGTGGTCAACTACCGCCTCAACGAACTGGAACACGAGACGCTGCAACTCAAGCAGATGATCGTGGGCTAGGGGGATCCGGACAGAATGAAGTGGCCTGCGGGGTTAAGATACCGCGCCACCATGAAAAATTTGGCGACAAACCGGCGCGCTATCCGTCTGAGGCAACTGGATCGGGTAGCGCGTGAGGCTTGGCCTCTGCTCCGTTTTGAGGCCCTTATCCGCGGTCTTTGCCATACTGAGCCCACTACAGCATTGCTCCTGAACGTTGGCTCACACACAATGCTGTAGACTATTGTTTTACCGCGATTTCCTGGTCAGTCGGTGTTTCCACCTCCCTTGAAATCGCTTTACGGCCCGATTGACCCAAACCGCCGGACTGCAGTATGCTACTAATCGTGGGTGCCGGCATGGGTCGGTGGGGAATATGCTGCCGCAGCGAAAGCGTGTGGCGGCAAACGCTGTTAAAGACAGCAACCTTTGATAGCCAGGACGGGCGCAAGCGCGCCCAAATGCCCGATCCCCCGAAACGCCCAGCACGCCAGAGCGCATGAAACCCAGCGCCGGCTCGTTTCGAGGAGAGTG
>JBCDHK010000274.1:0-5490 GCA_038750185.1 Pseudomonadota bacterium | reverse complement strand
GATCTGGGTTGGCCAGGTGGTGAAGTCCAGTTGCGGCAGACCGCCGGAGGCGCCCTCGGCGGCGTCTGTGGGTGTGGCCATGGGATGCCTCTTCAGTGGAGGGCCAGGGCGCCGCGGCAGGCGCCCCAGTCATTTGACATCAATTTGACGTCAATCTGGTCTCAGATCGGGCTCAGACGGCGAACAGCAGCAGGATCGCGACTACGAGGCCAAAGATGCCGAGCGCTTCGGCAAAGGCCAACCCGATGAAGAAGTTGGGCGCTTGGGCGGCGGCGGCGGCCGGGTTGCGCAGCGCCCCAGCGAGGTAGTTGCCAGCCACATGGCCGACCCCGATGCCCGCACCCGCCATGGCAAAGCAGGCCAGACCAGCGCCGATGTATTTGCCCATTTCAGCGATATCGCCTTCCATCTCGTCTCTCCTTTGGTGATGGATGTCGTGTGAGCGCGCGCCAGCCCGCAGCCGGCGCGCCGGCCCTCAGTGCATGTGCAGCGCGTCTTTGAGGTAGACGCAGGTGAGGACCATGAAGACGTAGGCCTGGATGAAGGCCACCAGGAATTCGAGCGCGGTGATGCCGATCAGCCCGGCCATGGGCAGGAAGGCCAGCACGCCGACCCCGCCCGCGATCATCATCGAGAACAGCCCGGCGAACACCTTCAACACCGCATGGCCGGCCAGCATGTTGGCGCCAAGACGGATCGAGTGGCTGACGGGGCGCACCAGATACGAGATCACCTCGATGATGCAGAGGATCGGGCGCAGCCAGCCGGGCGCGTCGGCGGGCCAGAAAAACTCGAAGAAGTGGGTGCCGTGCTTGAGAAAGCCGATGGTGGTGACCGAGATGAACACCGCCAAGGCCAGCACCACGGTGACGGCGAAATGCGAGGTCGGGGTGAAGGAATAGGGGATCATCCCGAGCATGTTGCAAAACAGGATGAAGGTGAAGAGCGTGAAGATGTAGGGGAAATACTTCATCCCCTCGTCGCCCACCACATCCTGCACCGTCTGGCGCACAAAGCCGTAGAGCATCTCGGCCACCGATTGCAGCCGCCCCGGCACCATGCCACGCCCGCGCGTGCCACCGATGGTCAGCGCCGCCGCGGCCAGGACGGCGATGGCCATCCACAGCGTGGAGTTGGTGATGGTGAGCAAGCCGACCTCGCCGCCGAACAGCGGCTTGATCGTGAACTGGCTCATCGGCTCGATGAAACCCTTTTCGGCGCTCCCGGCTGCCATGTCCGTCTCCCTCGTCCCTCCGCGCTGGGCCCTATTTGGGGGCGTCCTCAGGCGCGTCGGCTGCCTCTTGGGCGCGGCGGATTTCTTCGGCTGAGCGGATCATGGTGCGGATACCGGCGGCAAAGCCGAACATGCCCATCACGATCAGAAACAAGGGCATCGTGCCGAACAATCGGTCGAGCCCCAGTCCCAGCGCTCCGCCGACGAGGACGCCGACGACCAGTTCCGTCACCATCCGCCAAGCGATCGAGCCGGCGGTGAATTTGTCGCGTCCCTCGCGCGCGGGATTTTGCGCCGCACGCGCCGCTGCGATGCGCTCCTTCAGGGCGCGGGTGTCGGAGGGCGCGGCCGGTTTCTCAGCCATGCTCGGTCCTGTCCCTTGACGCTCCCTGGCGAAGCCGGCGCGACCATAGCAGCGGGCGAGGGGCTGTCAATACGCCCCAAGGTCTAGTCGAAGTTCAGTCTCGCTTCAGGCGGTTGGCGGGGCGGTCTCGGCCAAGGCGCGGCCCTCGCCGAGATCGACCGAGACCAAGCGGCTCACCCCGCGCTCGGCCATGGTGACGCCGTAGAGGCGGTCCATGCGGCTCATGGTCAGCGCGTGGTGGGTGACGATGAGAAACCGGGTTTCGGTGCGGCGCACCATCTCATCGAGCAGCGCGCAAAAGCGGCCCACATTGGCATCGTCGAGGGGGGCGTCGACCTCGTCGAGCACGCAAAGCGGGGCCGGGTTGGCCAGGAAGACGGCGAAGATCAGCGCCAGGGCGGTCAGCGTCTGCTCGCCGCCTGAGAGGAGGCCAAGCGAGGCCAGTTTCTTGCCGGGGGGCTGGCAGAGGATCTCCAGGCCCGCCTCCAGCGGGTCTTCGGCCTCGCTGAGCACGAGGCGCGCCTCGCCGCCGCCAAAGAGGTGGATGAACAGCTCGCGAAAGCGCGCATCGACACGCTCGAACGCGGCGAGCAGCCGGGTGCGGCCCTCGCGGTTGAGGGTGCGCAAGCCCGTGCGCAGGCGCTCGATGGCAGCATCGAGATCGGCCTTGCGGGTCTCCAAGTCGCTGCGCTCGGTCTGGATTTCGGCCAAGTCCTGCTCGGCGCGCAGGTTGATCGAGCCCAGACCAGCCCGGCGCCGGCGCAGGCGTTCGATCTCGGCGGCGGTCTCGGCTGCGTCCGGGAGCGCCTCTTGATCGAGAGCCAGTGCCTCGGCCAGGGCCTGGGGCGTGGCGTTGCGCTCGGTTTGGACGCGCAAAGTGGCGGCTTCCTCGGCAGCGGCGGCACTTTCGAGCAACGCCTCGGTGCGGGCGCGGGCCTCGCGGGCTGCGGTGGCGACATCGCCGGCGCGGCGTGCTTCCTCGGCGGCGCGCACTGCTTTGGCCTCGGCCTCGCGGCAGGCGGTCTCGGCGGTGCTCAGGCGGTCGCGCTCTTGGGCGATCTGGGTGTTCAGGCGCTGGCGGCGCTCGGTGATTTCCTGGGGGGCGCGTGCCGTGGTCTGAGCGCGGGTGTGGGCCTCCTCGCGGCGGCGTGCTAGGGCCTCCTGGCGGGACTTGGCGCGGCTGGTGCGCTCCTGCCAGCGGCTCTGCTCGCGGGTGATGCGTTCCAAGCGCTCACGCTGGCTGTTGTCCTGGCGTGCGGTTTCCTCGACCAAGCCGCGCGCGCTCAATGCCTCCTGGCGCGCGGCAGCGACGTCTTGCCGCGCCGCCGCCACCGATTGCTCCAATGTGCCCGGATCGGTCAGCGCCGCCTCTGCCGCGCGCGCCTCCTCCAGCGCCTCGACCCGCCCGGCGTGCTCGCTGGCGCGGCTCTCGCGCTCGGTCTTGAGCGTCTCCTGACGCTGCTCTGCCAGATCCAGCGCACCGGCGGTCTCCGAGCGCACGCGTTCGGCAGCAAGGCGGGCCTTCTCGGCGGTGCGGGCATCGTTGCGCGCGGTTTTCTCTGTGGCTGTGGCCGCTTGTGCCGTTTCCTTCGCGTGTTGGGCTGTGGCCGTTGCCGCGCTCTCCTGCGCCTGTGCCTCGGCCAATGAGGCCGCAACCGCCTTCAGCCGGTTGATCCGCTCCAGCCGCAACGCCGCCCCAGAGCGCCCTTGATTGGCGCGCAGCGTGTAGCCGTCCCAGCGCCAGAGGTCGCCCTCACGGCTCACCAGACGTTGCCCCGGACGCAACGCCGCCTGCAAGGCCGTGCCCTTGTTGGCACTGACCACACCGATGCGCGCCAGACGTTCAGCCAGCGCCGGCGGTCCCTGGACCTTGCGCGTGAGCGGCGCCGCGCCCTCGGGCAGCGGCTTGGCCTTGCGGGGCTCGGGCAGGGCATGCCAGCCACTCTCGCCCGGCTCGGGGGCTTCAGGTGCCTCCAGATCGTCGCCAAGGGCCGCGCCGAGGGCGCCTTCGTAGCCCGGTGTGACGGTGAGCGCATCGAGCAGCGGCGTGGTCTCGCTCTCGCGCACCAGCAGCTTCTCCAGCGCCTCGTGCTCACCAGCCAGCGCACGCGTCTTGGCCGTTGCAGCCGAGAGCGCCCCACGCGCCACCGTCTCGGCCTCGGCGGCGGTGCGCGCGGCGGCTTCGGCTTCGGCTAACGTGGTCTCGGCGGCCTTGGCAGCCGTGGTGCTTGTCGTGAGGGTGGCCTCAGCGTCGCGCGCACGGTGCTTGGCCGTCTCGATCTCGGGGGCGAGCGTGCTCAGCGCCGCATCGGTGGCAGCCAAAGCCTTGGCGGTGCGCGCTTCGGCCTCGGTTGTCTCCCTAAGGCGTCGGCGCACCCCTTCGCGCTCGCCCGCCAGCGCGCTTGCCTCGGTGTTGAGGCGGTCGAGTGTCGCCTCGACGCGCTCCAAGCGCAGCTTGGTTGCGGCAGCGGCTTCCTCGGCCTCCTTGAGACGGTCTTCCTGACCAGCGCGCGTGCGCTCGATCGCCGCCGCTTCCTCGGCCAGCGCCTTGAGGGTGGTCTCGGCCTCCTCCGAGAGCGTGTCCTCGTTGGCAATATCGGCCTCGATTTGGGCGAGCGCTTGGGCGGCGGCGGCCTTCTCGGCTTCGGCGCGAGCGCTGTCCTCGTCGAGACGGGCGGCCTCGATGCTGGTGCGCTCCGCCACCGCGCGCGCCAACACCACCGCCTCGCGCAAGGGCGTGAGCCCCGCCTCCACATCGGCACGCGCGGCCTCGGCCAAGCGCGCCATGCCCTCGGCGGAACGGGCGTTGCGCGTGGCCTCGGCCAGTGCCGCACGCGCGGTCTCGGCGCCAAGGCGCGCGCGCTGCCAATCGAGCCAGAGCGCCACTCCCTCGGCCCGGCGCAGTGCTTCTGAGAGCGTGCGGTAGCGCCGTGCTTCGCCGGCTTGGCGGGTGAGGCGGGTGATGCTGGTCTCCAGATCGCCCATGCGCTCGTCAACGCGGGCCAGATTGGCTGCGGCCGCGCTCAGTTTGCGCTCGGCCTCGGCGCGGCGCTCGGCCAGCCCCGCGATCCCGGCGGCCTCTTCTAGGAGGCGGCGGCGCGCCTGGGGGCGGGCGGCGATCAGCTCGGCCACCTGGCCCTGGCGCACGAGGGCGGGCGAGTGGGCGCCGCTGGAGGCATCGGCAAACAACAGCCGCACATCGCGCGCGCGGGCGTTGCGTCCGTTCAGCGTGTAGTTCGACCCGGCATCGCGCGCGATCCGCCGCCCCACTTCCAGGCGGCTGCTGGTCAAAGCGCCGGTGGCGGCGCGCTCTGGGTCATCCAGCACCAGCGCCACGCGCGCTTCGGCACGGGCCGGGCGCGATTGGGAGCCGGCAAAGATCACATCATCCATGGCCTGGCCGCGCAGACTACGCGCGCGGCCCTCGCCCATCACCCAAGCCAGCGCCTCGACCAGATTGGACTTGCCACAGCCATTGGGCCCGACGATCCCGGTCAGGCCCGCCGCAATGGCCAGCTCGGTCGGCTCGACGAAGCTTTTGAAGCCTTGCAGGCGCAGCTTGGTGAAGTGCAATGCGAGTACTCCGGTTTCAGCCTCTCATTGCATCAAGCCGGTGCCGGGCTGTCAACGTGACGCGATCACGGCTTTGTTGAGAGCGATAGTATCGAGTCGGTTTGTCCGCGCATGGGGGGTGCAGGCGTGCTAGGCTTGGGGCGAGGCAGTTCAACACAAAGCAGGGAAGAAACCCGATGCTGTATTGGAGCTTAAGGCATTCGGTCGTGGCAGTGGCCGGGGTTTTGATCGCGGGGGTGCTCTCGACGGCAGCCCTGGCGCTCGATCTGGGCGCTGAGCGCGCGCGGGCCGCTACGCTGGCTGAGGCGCTGGCGCTGGG
>JBCDHK010000273.1:0-5502 GCA_038750185.1 Pseudomonadota bacterium | reverse complement strand
TCGATCATGAGATCATGGGTCTGCTCGACCGGGCGGCGGTCTCCTTCCAGGTGGTGCTGACCAAGACCGACAAGCCCCGCCCCGGTGCGCTGGCCAAGGTGCTCGATGCGCTGCACGCCGATCTGGCCCGCCACGCGGCCTGTTTTCCCGAAGTGCTGACCACTTCCTCGGAGACCGGTGACGGGGTGGGGGCACTGCGCGGTGTGTTGGAGGGCTTGGCCGCGCCGGTTGGGTAAGCTCCAGCCTCAGGTATCGGGCTCGGCGGCGCTCTGGGTGCAGATGTTGCGCAACGCGATCCACTCACGGTCGCTCAGCACTGGGCGGAAGCTGGCGGGCCGGTTGTCGTCTGCGGCTGCGGCGCGCTCGGCGCGCGTGCCAAGGGCCGGGTGGGACGACAGATACTCCATCACCCCCTGCGAGGCGCCATAGCGTTCGGCCAGCCGCAGGAAAAACCCGGCAAACGGATCGCTCGGCAGACCGGCCTCGGCCAGGATGTCGAAGGCCGTCTCATCGGCGCGCGCCTCGGCCTCGCGCTGGTAGCTGGCACTCAATACCGCCTCCGAGGCCGCGACCACGATGGCCACGCCAAAGACATCGCCGACCAAAAGCCCCAGAATACCCGCCGTTCCCGCCGCGCGCAGCACGCCGACGGTGGGATCGCGGTAGAGGACATGGCCGATCTCATGGGCCAGCACGCCGGCCACTTCCTCGGGCGAGGCGGCGCTGTCGATCAGGCCGCGAAACAACACGATGCGTCCGCCAGGCGCGGCAAAGGCGTTGACGGTATCCACATCGAGCACCGAGACGCGCAGCGGATAGGGCAGCTCGACCGTGTCCTCCAGGCGTGCCACCATCTTGTCGAGCGCGCCCCGCCCGCGCGCTGCCGTGCAAAACCCCGGCGGGTTGTCACCGCCGAGCGAGACCAGGCCGACCACCTGCCCCAAGACCGCATCGCCAAGGCGCGCCTCGCGCTCGGGGGGGATGGCGGCGGCCAGTTGGACAGCCAGGCTCGGCAAAATGGCAAACACCATCAGCGCCACCGCCGCCAGCGAGCCCACTCCCCAGGTGAGCGCCTTGCGCACGCCACGCGTGCTGGCCGGTTTGCGGCGCAGGCGCGGGCAGAGCGCGTCGATGGCACGGCACATCAGCTCGTCCTCGACCACCAGGCGCTCTTCGTCTTCGGGGCTTGGGGCGTATTGGGCGGCGGCGGCGTGGCGGTCGCTCAGCGCATGCAAGCTGGAGAGGGGCCAGTGGGCCAAGGCGCGCCCGCTCGCGTCCTCGATCACCAGCGAATGGGTGCCAAAGCGGATGCGCACGCTCTGGGGGACGGCGGTCTTACCGTCGAAGTAGCGCGCTTCGGCGCTGAGATCGGCATAGGCGGCGGCGGAGGGCTGGCCCATGCGGCTCAGATCCCGGCGCCGACGTCGAGGCCGAGGGCGTCGGCAAAGCCGCCGGCTTCGTCGGCATCCTCGCGCGCGCGTTGGCGGCTGGCGGCCAGTGCGCCCACGTCCTCGATCTGCATGGCGCGGACCTTGGCGGCCAGGATGGGGCGATAGATCAGCGCCTGCGAGAGCGCAAAGGCCACCGCAACCGCACCGAGATAGACCGCCGCCGTCCCCGCCAGCAGCGGCCAGACCGCCAGGATCGTCTGCACATCGGCGGTTTCGAGCACAGCCCGCATCGCCTCTGGATCGACAGCGCGCCCCAGTCCTATGGCAAAGAACATGCCGAACAACACCACAAAGGCGATGGTGATCGCACCGACCGCGATATAGCCGCCAACCGAGATCGCGATGATGCGCCCAACGCCGACGTCGTTTTCAAAACCGGTCTCGCCCAGGCGGCGCTCGCTCCAGAGGATACGAAAGGCATGCACACCATAACGGTACCAGAGCAGCGAGGCGGCGGTGCTGGCGATACTGATGGCGACGACGCCGAGAAAGGCTGCCATCGGGTCACCGGGGTTGGCGATCAGCCCCCAGGCGCAGACCCCCAGCAGGCCGAGGATCAGATAGACATAAAGCCAGTGCCAGAGCAGTTCGGTCCAGCTGCCGCCCTGGGCAAAGCGCAGATCGCCGAAGCTGGCGCGATTGACGATGTAGCGCGCTAGGACGAACTGCTGATACGGGTAAGCCAGTCCAAAGGTCACCAGGGTGAGCAGGCTAAGCCCGAGCGCGCGCGCCGTGTAGCCCCAGGCGCCGGGCTCCAGGCCAAAGCGGATGCCGCGCCAGCGGGTGCGCGCGAGTTGGTACTGCCAGGCGCGGTAGCGGGCGTAGAAGATCAGCGGCAGGGTCGAAATTATGCTGATCTGCAGCACAAGCTGGACCATGATCGGATCGTCTGTGGCCAGCGACAGCCCAGCAAACACCAGCCCCAGATTGACCAGCCCGAGATAGAGTGCGAGCACCACCAGCGCGACCAGAAAGCCGAGCAGTTTCTCCAGCGGGCGTCCGGTGTATTCGAGCGGATCGCCGTCGATGTGGATTGCCGCCCAATAAAAGCGGCGCAACCGGGTGATCATCCAAAAGCGGTAGAAGCCAAGCGTGAGCACGGTCAGCACGATATCGCGCAACGCCCGCAACAAGAGCGCCAGCGTATCGCCCTCGAAAGTGAGATGGACCGGGCGCTTGGGCGGGCCGTAGGTGCCGTCGGCGGTGGCGGGTTGATCGGTCTTATAGCGATCAAGGTGCCAGAACGGCGTCGTGTCGGTCTGTTCGCTCATCCCAGGCGGCTCCGCGTGAACTATCGCGTCAACATGCCCCATTTGCAGGCTGGTGTCACGTGGGTGGCTGCCTCTACGGTTGTTTTAAGTGGGAATTCAGTACTAATAAGTTGTGCCGCACAGCGCTCAATACAGCCGGCTGCCAGGTGGGACGGTATCATCGGGCACGATGAGGACGACGCGGCCCTCGGCATCGGCAAGCCCGAGGGTGAGCACCTCCGAGACAAAAGGCCCGATGCGCCGCGGTGGCAGGTTGACCGCGGCCAATACGCTGCGCCCGATCAGTGCCTCGGGCGTGTAGCGCTCGGTGATCTGGGCCGAGGAGCGGCGGATGCCGAGGTCGGGGCCGAAATCGATCCAGAGCTTGAGTGCGGGCTTGCGCGCCTCGGGGAATGCCTGGGCATCGACGATGCGCCCGGCGCGGATGTCCACGCGCAGAAAATCATCGACGCTGATCGGGGCAGTGGCGGGCAGGGGGGCGCTCATGCGGTCTCGGCTCCTGTCGGATGGGCCGGACCTGGCACAGCAGTGCTTCGGGGCGGCGCCTGAGGGTAGCGCTTCGAGGCGGCAGCTGCAAAGGCAGCGCCGATCCCAGAAAGGTGAGACCGGCGCTGCAACGCGTGGGGTATGGCTCGAAGGGCTCGGGCGGCGATCATGCCGCGCCAAGCTTAACCGAGGATGAGTGCGGCCTCAGCCCTTGAGTTTATCGCCGGCTTTCTTGAATTCGTCGATGGCCTCCTCAAAGCGCGAGCGCACGATGTTGAAGGCTTCGGTGTTGGTTTGCTGGGCCATGTCGGCCAGCTCACGCAGATCCTTGCTCAGCTTGTCGAACGAGGTCTTGAGCGATTCCATGTTCTTTTGCGCTTGATCGGCCGAGAGCGACTGGCCCTGCAAATCGCCGAGCTGATCCTTGGCCTGAGCCAGGCTCTCCTCGACCAGGGCGACCTGGCGCTTGTAGATCTCCTGATAGCCCGACATGGCGGCCTTGTTGGCCTCGACCATGGCGGTGATGTTCTTTTGCTGGGCGGCCATCACCGCCTCCATGTCGAGCGCGGGCATGCGCATCTGCTCGAACATCTTGTCCATTTCGGGGATGCGAAACATCTCCTGCATCTTCTCGGCATCGAAGACGAAGGGGAATTGCTGATTGTTCATCTGGGGTCTCCTCTCGGTCGGGATAGGCTTGTAGCTTGCGTATGATGCAACGCAGCATGCGTGTCAATCGGATTTTTGTGCGCTGCAACAAAAGCCTTCTTTACGGTGCCAAAGTAAGATTAACAGCTTATTCGCCGAGCGCCCGCCCCCGCGCTGCCGCAGCCGCCACCGTCCGCCGCATCAGATCGGGCAGTTCGTCCATCAAAACCCCCAGCCCCGCCGCCGTGGTGCCGCCTGGACTGGTGACGTTTTCGCGCAATGTGGCGGCGTCTTCGGCGGCTCTCGCACTCAAGGCACCCGCCCCCTCGACCGTGGCACGCGCCAGACGCCGCGCGAGATCGGGCGCCAGCCCCTCGGCTTCGCCTGCCGCCGCCAAGGCCTCGATCAGATGAAAGACATAGGCCGGCCCCGAGCCAGAGACGGCGGTGACGGCGTCCATCTGATCTTCTGCACTGAGGCGCACGGTCGCGCCCACTGCCGCCATCAGCGTCTCGGCCATGGCAATCTCGCGCGCCCCCGCCAGTCCGTTGCCGATCAGCGCCGTGATGGCGTGCCCGACGGCAGCCGGCGTGTTGGGCATGGCGCGCACGATCGGGCTTGCCGGCAGCGCGCGCTCAAACGCGGCAAGCGGTGTACCGGCGGCGATGGAGACAAAGAGGCACGCCCCCCCAGCCAGGGGTGCCAAGCGGGGCAGGGCCTCGGCCATGCGCTGGGGTTTGACGGCGATCAGGGCGACGGTGGCGGCGGGCAGCGCCTCTGGATTGAGCACCAGTCCCTCGCTAGCAAGGGCTTGCAGGCGCTCTGAGGGGGCTGGGTCGAGCACCGCGACGTTTTGGGGGGCAAAGCCTGCGCTGAGCCAGCCGTCGAGCAGCGCGCCCCCCATCTTGCCACATCCGAGCAGCAACAGCCGCTCGATGCCGGCCTCGGCTGGGTTTTTCGCCATCGCGCTCTCCTGTCCCGCTGCCTACGACGCGGCCAACATGGACTGGCGGCAGGGATGGCGGCAAGAGCGGAGGTCTTCTTCTCAGGCCGTGCCGTAGGCTTCTTCGATGGCGATGCGCAGCGCCTCTTCGGGGCTCTCGTCCGACCAGCACACCAATTGGAAGGCGGGGTAGTAGCGCTCGCTCAAGCACACCGCCGAGGCCACCATCGCCTCGACCTGTTCGGGCGTCGCCGTGGCCCCGCCCGCCAGCGAGAGCCCGCCGCGAAAGGCCATGGTGGTCTCATCGCTCCAGTGGCTGAAGGCGCCGCCCCAGAGGCGGTCGTTGGCGAGGTTGAGCAGGGCGTGAAGCGCGGCGCGGCGCTCTTCGGGCGGGTTAAGCTCGAAGGTGCACACCAGGCGCAGCATGTCGTCGTGATCGGACCAGACCAGGGTGAGGGCATAGGTGCGCCAGCCGCCTTCGATGGCCATGGCGATGCGGTCCTCGCCCACGCGGTCGAAGTCCCACTCGGCGTGGGTGGCCAGGGTTTCGACTATGTCGATGGGGTGGATTTCGGCGCCGGGGTAGTCATGCTCGATTGCAGTCATTGCCGCGTCCCACTGCTGGGGGGCCACTGGGTGGTGGTCCCGAGTTGTGGTGGTCCCGGGGCTAGGCGCCCACAGGATGCACCGAGGGTTGCCAGAG
>JBCDHK010000272.1:0-5522 GCA_038750185.1 Pseudomonadota bacterium | reverse complement strand
CGGCCTCTTCGTCGGCGAGGGCTGGCACCTGACGCTCGGGGTGATGTTCATGGCCATCGTGATCTTCCTGCCCGGTGGCTTGATGGAGGGCTTCCGCCGCATCACCGGGCTCTTCAGCCGCCGCCCTGCGCCAAGACGCACCAGTGGCGCCCAAGCCGCTCCAGCCGAGTAAAGGAGAACACGCCATGGGCATCCTGACCGTGCAAAACGTCAACAAACGCTTCGGCGGGCTGAAGGCCCTCCACGAGGTCAACCTCGACATCGCCGAGGGCGCCGTCCACGCCATTATCGGGCCCAACGGGGCGGGCAAGTCGACACTGCTCAACTGTTTTGTTGGGCGCCTTCAGCCCGACACCGGCGCCGTCACCTTCGCCGGGCACTCGCTGCTCGGCATCAAGGCGCACGAGATCAACCAACTCGGCGTGGCGCGCGTCTTCCAAACGCCGGAGATCTTCGGCGATCTGAGCCTCTTCGAGAACGTGATGATCCCGGCCTTCGCCAAACGCGACGGCGCGTTCTCGCTCAATGCGCTCACCCGCCTTGCCGGTGAGAAATCGATGCAGGAGCAGGCCATGGAGATGTTGGCCGATCTGGGTCTCGCCGATCAGGCCCACATGCAGGCCAGCGCCCTCTCGCGCGGTGACAAACGCCGCCTCGAACTCGCCATGTGTCTTGTGCAAAAACCCAAACTGCTGCTGCTCGACGAGCCGACCGCGGGCATGTCGCGCGGCGACACCAACCGCACCGTCGAACTGCTACAAGAGATCGCTACCCGCGGCATCACCATGGTGGTGATCGAACACGACATGCATGTGGTGTTTTCGCTGGCCGAGCGGATTTCGGTCCTGGCCCAAGGCACGGTGATCGCCGAAGGTGCGCCCGCCGCGATCAAGGGCGATCCGCGCGTCCAGGAAGCCTATCTCGGCGGCGCCCATCTCTGATCCACGCCCCGGACCTCTCGCATCCACGACGGAGCCCCCCATGAGCGCGACCGATACCGCCCCACCCAAGACCAGCACCGACAGCAACCTCCTCGGCCCCGAGCAGTGGAAGGCCGCCCAGGCCGCCACCGTCCCCCCGCACAAGTCCTTAGGTGGTGCCCCGGCCTACTTCTCGGCCTGGGATCTGCATGCCTATTATGGCGAGAGCTACATCGTCCAAGGGGTGAGCTTCGATGTGCGCGAGGGCGAGATCCTGGCGCTCCTGGGGCGCAACGGCGCCGGCAAAACCTCGACGCTGCGCGCCATCGCGCGCCTCGACGACCCCGGCCTGACCCACGGCGAGATCTGGCTCGATCACCAACCGCTCCACGAGATGCGCGCCTTTCAAGCAGCCCAACGCGGCATCGGCCTCGTGCCCGAGGACCGGCGCATCATCCCGGGGCTGACGGTGGAGGAAAACCTCAACCTCGCCCGCATCGCGCCCCCCCACGGCTGGTCGAACGAGCGCATCTACGATCTCTTCCCCCGCCTTGGCGAGCGCCGTCGCCAGGAAGGCACCACCATGTCCGGCGGTGAGCAGCAGATGCTCTCCATCGGGCGGGCCTTGGCGCGCGACGTCAAGCTGTTGTTGCTCGACGAGCCCTACGAGGGTTTGGCGCCGGTGATCGTCCAGGAGATCGAGAAGACGCTGGAGGCGATCAAGGAGCTCGGCATGACCACCATCATCGTCGAGCAAAACGCCATCGCCGCGCTGCATCTGGCCGACCGCGCCATCATCCTCGACATGGGCACGGTGGTGTTCGACGGCGCGGCACAAGAGGTGCTCGACAACGAGGCGCTGCGCCAGGAGTACCTGTCCATCTGAACCAGGGGCCTGGGGGCGCGGTTCTCCAGGTCGTCCTCAGCCCACCACAGCCCAACCATCGCGGCGCGGATCGGCAAAGGCGGCAAGCCCGCCCTTGGCCTCGCGCAGCACGGCATGGACCCCGCCAAAATACATCGACGGCTCGGGCCAGCCGCGCGCTTCGGGAAACGCGCGAAGCAACGCCGCACGCGCGCCCTCACCAAGGCCGGTTTCCTCGTAATCGAGCGCGTCTGTCTCGGCATGCAGACGCGGCGCGGTGATCGCCGTCTCAGGCGAGGCAGCACCGTCGATCAGCCCAAGCAGCACCTGCGTCAGCGCACTGGCAATGCGGCTGGAGCCGCCCGAGCCCAGCACCCCAGCCCGCCCATCGGGCCAGTCCACCACCGTGGGCGCCATCATCGAGGCCATGCGCGTGCCCTCGGCCCAACTGTCGAGCCCGTCCGGCATCAGATCGGGCTCGCCCAGCATGTTGTTGGCCATGATGCCGGTGCCGGGCACGATCAAACCGCAGCCCTCGCCGTTGGAGAGGGTCAGCGCGACGCCCAGGCCAGTGGCATCGACCACGGAGATATGGGTGGTGCCGCGCGTGGCAGGCGCGCCCAGCAACCGGCCCACGCCGCCCGGCGCTTCGAGGCGGGCGCGGCGGCGCGCTTTGTCGGTGGCGGCGAGGGCTTGGGCGATGGTGTGGGGCAGCGGGCGGCGGGGCAAGTGCTCCAACGCATGGGCAATCAGCGCGCCGCCGATGGCAGGCTCGGGGTTGAGCGCGAGGCGCGCGCCCTGCCGGGTGCAGCCCAGCGGTGTACGCCAGCGCGGCGCATAGCCGATCAGATCAGCCCGGCGCAGATGGCCACCCGAGGCGGTCTGCTCCAAGAGCGCCGCCGCCACTTCGCCTTCCTGGATAAAGCGCGCGCCATCGTGGCCGAAAACCTCCAGCACATCGGCCAGGGCGGGGTTGCTCAGCATGGCGCCTGCGCCCTTGAGCGTTCCGTCCGCCATGTGGAGTGCGCGGGCCTCTGGGCTGGCAGTCAGGATTGGGGCGACGATCTCGGCCAGGCGCGCCTGATAGGCGGTGATCACCACGCCCTCGCGCGCCGCCGTGATGGCGGGCTCGGCCAGGGCTTTGAGCGGCATACGGCCATAGCGGGCGTGGGCTTCGGCCAGCCCCGGGGCTACCCCCGGCGTGGCGATGGCGCCCGCGCCGATGTGAAACTCCTGGGTCGCGGTGCCGAAATCGGCGTAGACCGCCCGAAAGTCGAGATCGCCCCCTGGCTGGCGCTTGAGGGGGGTGTCGACGAAGAAATCCAGTGCCTGGGCGCGCCCTTCGGGCGGGCGTATCATGGCGAAGCCACCGCCGAGCAATCCCGCCAGCACCGGTTCGACCGCCATGGCGGTCAGGGCGGCGGCGAGGGCTGCGTCCATGGCGGTGCCGCCGTCGTCGAGGATCGCAGCACCGGCCTCGGCGGTGACGCGGTGGCCTGCGGCGATGGCGTGAGAGCGTGGATTGGACATGGGGCTGCTGGTGGGCGATGGCGCTGGCTCTGTCAAGCAAGCGGCCACAGCGCCTTCTTTTGGGCCGTCTACCCCCGCGCCGCCAACGCCTCATCGAGCACCGCGCGCACGGCGGCCATATCGGCTTCTTGAGTGACAAACGCCTCACCGATGCCGCGCGCCAGGATGAAAGTCATCCGGCCCTGGCGCACCTTTTTGTCCTGGGCCATCAGCGCCAACAAGGTGTCGGCATCGGGCAGATCGCCTGAGATGTCGGAGAGCGCCGCCGTCATGCCCATCTCTTGGAAGTGAGCCCCGATGCGGCTTGGGATCTCTTGGGCACAAAGCCCCATCCGCGCCGAGACGCTAAAGGCCAAACCGATGCCGACCGCCACCGCCTCGCCATGGAGCAGACGCTCAGAATAGCCGGTGGCGGTCTCCAGCGCATGACCAAAGGTATGGCCCAGATTAAGCAGGGCACGCTCGCCGTGTTCGTGCTCGTCGCGGGCGACGATCTCGGCCTTCTTGCGGCAGGAGCGCTCGACGGCGGCGACGCGCTCGGCCATGCCGCCATCACGCAGCACCGGTGCGTGGATCTCCAACCACTCGAAAAACGCCGCATCGCCGAGAAGGCCGTATTTGACCACCTCGGCATAGCCCGAGAGCAACTCACGCCGGGGCAGCGTGTCGAGGAGCGCGGTGTCGGCCAGCACCAGGCGCGGCTGGTGAAAGGCGCCGATCAGGTTTTTGCCCTGGGGCGCGTTGACGCCGGTCTTGCCGCCGACCGAGCTGTCGACTTGGGCCAGGAGCGTGGTGGGCAGTTGCACAAAGCCCACCCCGCGGCGCAGCACAGCGGCCGCAAAACCCGCCAGATCGCCGATCACACCGCCGCCAAAAGCCAGGATCAGATCGTCGCGCTCGACTTTGAGATCGAGCAGGCCCTCGACGACGCGGGCCAACTCGGCCATCGATTTGGAGGCCTCGCCCGCCGGCACCACCAGCGCCTCCGAGGCGATGCCGGCCTGCCTGAGGCCCGCCTGCAAGCGCTCCAGATGCAGCGCAGCCACGGCAGTGTCGGTGACGATCGCCACCCGCGGGCGCGCCAGGAGCGGCGCCAGATGCGCCCCCGCCTCCTCCAACAAGCCAGGGCCGATCAGGATCCGATACGCCCGCGTACCAAGCCCAACCTCGACCTCAGCGCGCAACGGCGCGGCCTGCTCATCCATCGCCAACCTCCTGCATCACCCCAGGGCGCGCGCGCACTTGCTCGACGATGCGCTCGGCCATGGCTTCGTGGGTCTGATCGGCCAGGCTGTCGACGGCGACATCGGCCAGTTGATAGACGGGATAGCGCTCCTCGATCAGCCGCGCCAGGGTGGTGCGCGGATCACCTTGGTTGAGCAGTGGACGATGGCTGCGCCCCGCCGTGCGCGCCACCAACACATCAAGCTCAGCGCGCAGCCACACCGAGCACGCCCGTTCGCCGATGGTGGTACGGGTCTCGGCGTTGAGCCACGCCCCCCCACCCGTGGCCAGCACCACCGGGCGTTCATCGAGCAGGCGCGCGATCACCTTGCGCTCGACATCGCGAAACGCCGCCTCGCCGTAGGTCTCGAAGATGGCGGCGATGTTCATGCCCGCGGCGGTCTCGACTGCGTGGTCGCTGTCGAGAAAATCGACGCCAAGGCGCGCCGCCAGACGCAACCCGACCGAGCTTTTGCCCGCCCCCATCAGCCCGATCAGCACCAGAGGCCGCGCCAGGCGCTGGCCGTTCGGGATCGGGGCGGGGGTGGACATGGGCACTCTCGGTCTCGGGGGTGAGGTACCTACCATCGCCGCTTCGCCCCTCCGGCGCAAGGATCGTTGCCCCTTGCGCACCGTGCCGGTATGGTCGCGTCGAATCCAGTCGTCGGAACCCATCGCGGGGCGACACCGCGAGGCCGGCGAAGGTCGAGGCAAGTACTGGTCTGAGCAGCTAAGTGAGGGTCCCGCATGGGTCGCCTAGGACTTCTCCTGAAGTATCTGTTCTGGTTGCTGGTGCTCGGGCTGTTGGTGCTGACCGGGATCGCACTGTTGTCCGAATTGCCGGCGCCGGTGCGCGATGTCCAGATCCCGCTGCCATTGCCGGGGGAGTGAGTGTGAGCCGAGGGTGGACTGGGGCCTTTCTGGAGGCCATGCGCGCCGAGCAGAGCGCGAGCGACAATACGATCATGGCCTATGCCCGCGAT
>JBCDHK010000271.1:0-5530 GCA_038750185.1 Pseudomonadota bacterium | reverse complement strand
CCGGCGGCAAGTACGTTGCTAAGGATCTTTGGGAGGTCGGAGGCATCATGGTGGTGATGAAGGAATTGCTGCGCGGCGGCTATCTGCACGGCGACTGCGTCACCGCCACCGGGCGCACCATGGCCGAAAACCTCGCCAACATCGCGGGCGAAGCCGACGGCAAGATCATCCACCCCGTCGACAAGCCGATCACACCGACGGGCGGCGTCGTCGGCCTCAAGGGCAATCTCGCCCCCGAGGGCGCCATCGTGAAGGTCGCCGGCATGAAGAAGCAGCGCTTCGAGGGACCGGCGCGCGTCTTCGAGTCCGAGGAGGAGGCGTTTGCCGCCGTCCAGCGCCGCGAGTATGAGGAGGGCGAGGTGCTCGTCATCCGCAACGAAGGCCCCAAGGGCGGTCCGGGCATGCGCGAGATGCTGGCCACCCCCGCCGCGCTCTCGGGCCAGGGCATGGGCTCCAAAGTGGCGCTGATCACCGATGGGCGGTTTTCGGGCGCCACGCGCGGCTTTTGCGTGGGCCACGTCGGGCCTGAGGCAGCCGTTGGCGGGCCGATCGCGCTGATCGAGAACGGCGACATCATCCAGCTCGACGCCAAACGCGGCACGATCAAGGTCAAGCTGAGTGCGCGCGAATTGCGTGCCCGCCACAAAGCCTGGCAGGCCAAACCCCCGCGTGAGACCATCTATGGTTCGGGCGCGGTGTGGAAGTTTGCGCAACTGGTCGGGCGCACCTGTGACGGCGCCGTCACCCACCCGGGCGCTGCGGGTGAGCGCCACATCTACGCCGATCTCTGAACGGATTTACCGCCGATGCTCCAGCCCTGGTCTCTCTTGGCGTTTGGCGCCGCGCTCCTCGCCTTAGGCGGCTGTCAGACCACGGGCACGGCCACCTTTGGCGAAAGCTCGGTGGCGGCGGAGTTGCAGCGGGTGCGCTCCAACGCCGGTTTTCGCGTGGTCGAGGACGGGCCGGAGCGCACGTTCGTCTCCGCCACGGGGCGCGATCTGGTGTTGCGCCCGGTCGAGGGTTTGTGCCTGACGCGCGAGGGCATCGAACTCACCGAGCGCGGCGTCTTCGCCGTGGTCGCCGATTGCCTGGCCGAGACCGTGCCCGAGCCCGTCGAGGGCGAGGACGCGAGCCTCTACCGTCTGCCGCCGACCTTTCCGGGGCTGATCACCATCTCGGTTTCCGGCCAGCCGATGTTCGACCAGACCGTCCCTGGCGCCGATGCGCTGGCCACACTCAGAGAGTTTCTCTCCACCGAGGCCGGGCGCGCCATGCTCGGGCGCAATGGCTTGGGCAAGACGGTCGAGGTGGTCGACACGCGCGTGCTCTCAGACGCGCTCTATGTCCATGTGCGCGACACCCACTCCGGCGGGCTGTCGCTGCTCGCCCCCGATTTCTGGCGTGCCTTTGTCGAGTTGAACGGGCGCATGGTGTTGGTCACCGTCTCGGGCTTTCGCGACCGCCCGCTTGGCGAGACGGCGATGATCGGTGTGCTGGCGGCTCAAGTGATGCGCCTGCGCGCTGCCAACCGCCTTGCCCCCGTGGCCGAGGAGGAGCGCCTGGCACGCAAGGCCCTCGCGCGCTTTGCCAAGGATGGCGAGACCATCGCCGTGGCCGATCCTTCTGTCCTGCAAAGCAATGCGGTGGCGCGCGCGCCCGTGCCCATCGCCCGTGAGGAGAGCGGGCGTCTGCGTGTCGAGCTGCGCCCTTTCCGCCCCGAGGGCGCGCTGCCCGACGACTGAGCCCCGATCCCGCAGCAGCGCTTGCCTGCGCGCGTGAAATCCTCTACCGAAAGTCCGACGCGACCCGGCGCTTCCGGGTACCCGACATCCACGCACCGCCGCCCGGGGGGCACGCCCCCGCCCAGAGGAGCCGCGCCATGAAAGCCGACATCCACCCCGCCTACCACCTCATCGACGTCAAGATGACCGATGGCACCGTTATCCAGATGCGCTCGACCTACGGCGAGGAGGGCGCCAAGCTCAACCTGGACATCGACCCGTCCTCCCACCCGGCGTGGACCGGGGGCAACCAGCGCCTGATGGACACCGGCGGGCGCGTCTCCAAGTTCAAGAAGAAGTTCGAGGGCTTCGGCTTTTAAGCCATGTTCGGCTTGGGGTCGCGCACCAAGCCTCAGCCTGAGGCCAATAAGGGGCCCAAGCGCCCCCACGTCGTCGTGCTCGGCAACGAAAAGGGCGGCTCGGGCAAGTCGACCACGGCCATGCATCTCTTGGTCGCGCTCTTGCGCGGTGGCAAGACCGTGGGCACGCTCGATCTCGATCTGCGCCAGAAGTCGTTTTTCCGCTACCTCGACAACCGCGCTGGCTATGGTGAGCGCCTGGGCGCCGCACTTCTCATGCCGCGGCGCATCGAGATCGAGCCCTCCCAGGCGGCGCTCCGCCAAGAGGCCGCCGAGGAGGACGCCGCCACGCTGCACGCCGCCATCGAGGATTTCGCGCGTGATTGCGATTTCGTCATCATCGATACCCCCGGTGCGGTGAGTGCTTTGACCCAAGCAGCCCATGCCGCGGCCGACACGTTGATCACCCCGATCAACGATTCGATGATCGACTTCGATCTGCTGGGCCGCGTCGATCCGGCCTCCGGGCGCGTGCTGGGGCCGTCTGTCTATTCGGAGATGGTCTGGTCCGCGCGCCAAAACCGCGCCGCCCAGGGCCGCCCGCCCTTCGACTGGGTGGTGCTCAGAAACCGCATGTCGACCCTGGAGAGCCGCAACCGCAAGCGCGTCGGCAGCGTGATGACAGAGCTGTCCAAACGGATCGGCTTTCGCATCATCCCCGGCTTCTCTGAGCGCGTGATCTTTCGCGAACTCTTTCTCAACGGCCTGACGCTACTCGATCTCAAGCAGGGTGGGCTGATCAATCTCACCCTCAGCCATGTTGCAGCGCGTCAGGAAGTGCGCGATATGGTCAAGGCAACCAAGCTGCCAGAGGTCGGGCCGGTCGGCTGATCCGGGCTGTCTTCGGCAATCGAGCGGCGGCTAAGGCGGGGAACGGGGAACATCGATGCGCATCGTCATGATCGGTACGGGCTATGTGGGGCTCGTCTCGGGGGTTTGCTTTTCCGACTTCGGCCACGATGTGATCTGCGTCGACACCAACGCCGACAAGATCGCCATGCTGGAACGCGGCGAGATCCCGATCTTCGAGCCAGGCCTTGACGATCTGACCGCGCGCAATGTCACGGCAGGCAGGCTCTCCTTCACCACCGATCTGGCCGGCCCCGTCTCTGAGGCCGATGCGGTGTTTATCGCCGTTGGTACGCCCACCCGGCGCGGTGAAGGCCATGCCGATCTGACTTATGTCTATGCCGCTGCCGAAGAACTGGCCAAGCATCTAAATGGCTACACCGTGGTGGTGACCAAATCCACCGTCCCCGTCGGCACCAACCGCGAGGTGGCCCGCCGCATTCGCGCCGTTGCCCCAGAAGCCGATTTCGACGTCGCCTCCAACCCGGAGTTTTTGCGCGAGGGGGCGGCCATCGAGGACTTCATGCGCCCCGACCGTGTCGTCGTCGGCGCCGAGTCTGAGCGCGCCGAAGCCTTGATGCGCGAGATCTACCGCCCGTTGTTTATCCGCGAGACGCCCATGGTGGTCTCCGATCTCGAGTCGGCGGAGATGATCAAATACGCGGCCAACGCCTTCCTCGCCACCAAGATCACCTTCATCAACGAGATCGCCGATCTTTGCGAGCGCACCGGCGCCGATGTCCAACAAGTCGCCAAGGGGATAGGCCTGGACGGGCGCATCGGGGGCAAGTTTCTCCACCCGGGGCCGGGCTATGGCGGCTCGTGCTTTCCCAAGGACACCGCGGCGCTGGCGCGCACCGCCCAAGAGCATTCGCGCCCCATGCGCATCGTCGAGACGGTGATGGCCGTCAACGACGCCCGCAAGCGCGCCATGGCCGATAAGATCGTCGAGGCCATGGGGGATCGTTTGGCTGGCAAGCGCATCGCCGTCCTCGGCGTGACCTTCAAGCCCAATACCGACGACATGCGCGACGCCCCCTCGCTCACCATCGTGCCCGCCCTGATCGGCGCTGGCGCCGAGGTGCGCACCTGCGATCCCGAAGGCCGCAAGGAGGGCGAGGGCCTGCTGCCCGGCGTCACCTGGGTCGAGGATCCCTACGAGTGCGCCGAGGCCGCCGATGGCCTGGTGGTCCTGACCGAGTGGAACGCCTTCCGCGGCCTCTCGCTCACCCGCCTCAAGGAGCGCATGCGCGGCGACGTGCTGGTCGATCTGCGCAACATCTACCTGCCCGTGGAGGCCCGCGAGGCGGGCTTTGCCTATGTCTCGGTAGGGCGGCCTTAGGGCGTAATCCGATCGAGTGGGGTGCTCTAACCCGGAAACTGGCCTAGAAATCGCGATCAAACGATAGCCTGTAGCAGGGCGCGTAAACCAAGGTTTGGATGAAATTTCACAGGCGTGACGACCTGTGCCGCCATGCGAAGCGCCCCCGCTCAGCCCCTCGCTCTCTCGAAGGGCCCGGGCAGGGGCGCCCGGGTTTGTCGTTGGGCCTCAGCCCTTGCCCTTCCAGGGCACCATGAGGCGCTCAGCCCCGCGCATCAGCATGTCGATGCCAAAGCCGATGGTGCCGATCAAGATGATGCCGAGGATCACCAGATCGGTGTTCTGGAAGCGCGAGGCGGTCATGATCATCATGCCAGCCCCCTGTTCGGCCGCGACCAGTTCCGCCGCCACCACCGTACCCCAGCACACCCCCATGGCCACCCGCGCGCCGGTAAAGATCTCGGGCAGCGAGTTGGGAATGATGACATGGCGCAGGATCTGCCATTTGCTCGCCCCCAGCGAATAGGCGGCGTGGATCTTGGAGATCTTGACGCCCGAGACCCCCGAGCGCGCCGCAATCGCCATGATCCAGAGCGAGGCCAGGAACAACAGGATGATCTTGCCCGCCTCGCCGATGCCCGCCCAGATGATCACCAGCGGGATCAGCGCCAGGGGTGGCACAGGGCGCATGAACTCGACGATGGGGTCGAACCAGCCGCGAAACCAGTCGCTCAGCCCCATGGCATAGCCGAGCGGAATGCCGATCAACGCGCCGATGAAAAACCCGACCACAACACGAAACAGCGAATAGCCCAGGTGTTCGAACAGGCTGAAATTACGAAAACCCTCCTCGCCGACTTTGAGGGTGCGCTCCCAGACGCCTTCGGGCGAGGGCAGGTAGAGCGGCTCCATCTGCCAGCCTTTATAGGGCGCGACGTTGGGGGTGCCTTTGTCGGACAAGGTCACCGTGCCGCCCTCGATCGAGACGGTGGTGCCGGGCTCGATGGGTTCGCCGTTGATGGCGACCACGGTTGCGCCCTCGCTCCGCCCGATCTCGTCGTTGCGATCGACGCGCACGAGACCGGTGCGCCACTGGGCGATGGTGGCGGAGTCGTGTTTGGCAAAAACCTCACCCCGAAAGACCACGGGCGCCGCCACCCGCACCGAGCGCGGGTGGACGATCCCGGTGTCAGTGGCCGCGTCGGTGGGGCCGTGCGCGG
>JBCDHK010000270.1:0-5531 GCA_038750185.1 Pseudomonadota bacterium | reverse complement strand
GTGCCCGCCTCCGACACCGGCGCCTACGAGATGGCGATGTGGACCATGATGGGCGCGCGCGGCGTCGACATGCTGGCGTGGGAGAGCTTTGGCAAAGGCTGGGTGACGGACGCGCTCAAGCAACTCAAGCTCGACGATTGCCGCGTGTTGGAGGCCCCCTACGGCCAGATCGCCGATCTTAGCGCCGTGCGGCCCGACGCCGACATCGGCTTCACCTGGAACGGCACCACCTCGGGCGTGCGCGTGCCGGATGCCGAGTGGATTGCCGCCGACCGGACCGGGCTCACCTTTTGCGATGCGACCTCGGCAGCCTTCGCCCAGTCCCTCGACTGGTCCAAGCTCGATGTCACCACCTTCTCCTGGCAGAAGGCCATGGGGGGCGAGGGGGCGCATGGCGTGCTGATCCTCTCGCCGCGCGCCGTCGAGCGCCTGGAGCGCTACACCCCCGAGCGCCCGCTGCCGAAAATCTTTCGCCTCACCAAAGCCGGCGCGCTGATCGAGGGCGTCTTTCGCGGCGAGACCATCAACACGCCGTCCATGCTGTGCGTGGCCGATTATCTCGATGCGATTGCCTGGGGGGAAGACATCGGCGGACTGCCCGCGCTCCACGCCCGCGCCGATGCCAATTTCGCCGCGTTGCAAGCTTGGGTCGACCGCACGCCCTGGATCGAAAACCTGGTCGCCGAGCCGGGTCTGCGCTCCAACACCTCCGTGTGCCTCAAGATCGCCGACCCGGAGATCGCCGCGCGCGAGGACGCCGCGCAAAAAGCCTTCGTCAAGCAGATGGTCGCCCTGCTCGATGGCGAAGACGCCGCCTACGACATCGGCGGCTACCGCGACGCACCGGCGGGCCTGCGCATCTGGTGCGGCGCCACGGTCGAGTGCTCGGACATCGAGGCCCTCACCCCCTGGCTTGACTGGGCCTTTGCCGAGACCCGCGCGCGCGAGAGCGCCTAAGCACCTCCATTCCACGTGAGAGCGCCAGCGCGTGCCCTGCGCGGCGCCAAAGGATACCCCATGCCCAAAGTTCTGATCTCCGACAAACTCTCGGAAGCCGCCGTCGCCATCTTCACCGAGCGCGGCTTGGAGGCCGACTTCCAGCCCGATCTCGGCAAAGACCCGGAAAAACTCGCCGCGATCATCGGCAGCTACGACGGCCTGGCCGTGCGCTCGGCCACCAAGGCTACCAAGGCGATCATCGAGCGCGCGGACAATCTGCGCGTCATCGGGCGCGCTGGGATCGGGGTCGATAACATCGACCTCCAAGCCGCCTCCCAGCGCGGCATCGTGGTGATGAACACGCCCTTTGGCAACTCGATCACCACCGCCGAGCACGCCATCGCCATGATGTTTGCCCTTGCCCGCCAGATCCCCGACGCCCACGCCTCGACCGCGGCGGGCAAGTGGGAGAAGTCGCGCTTCATGGGCGTCGAGATCACCGGCAAGACGCTCGGCCTGATCGGCTGCGGCAATATCGGCTCGGTGGTGGCCGCGCGCGCGCAAGGCCTGCGCATGAAGGTGCTGGCTTACGACCCGTTCCTCTCCACTGAGCGCGCCAAGGAGATCGGCGTTGAGAAGATCGAGGCGGTCGAGGCGCTGCTCGCGCGCGCCGATTTTGTCTCGCTACACCTGCCCAAGACCGAGAAGTCGGCCAATATCCTCTCCGCCGAGCGCATCGCCCAGATGAAGCCTGGCGCGCGGCTGATCAACTGCGCGCGCGGTGGCTTGGTCGATGAAGCGGCGGTGGCCGAGGCGCTAGAGACGGGGCGTCTGGCTGGCGCGGCCTTCGATGTCTTCGCCGAGGAGCCCGCGCGCGAGAACCCGCTGTTCGGGCTGCCAGGCGTGGTGGTCACGCCCCACCTCGGCGCCGCCACCACCGAGGCGCAGGAGAATGTGGCCCTCCAGGTGGCTGAGCAAATGTCGGATTATCTGCTGCAAGGCGCGATCTCCAACGCCATCAACGCGCCCTCGATCACCGCTGAAGAAGCGCCGGTGCTGCGCCCTTGGGTGCGCGTGGCCGAAGTGATCGGCGGCTTTGCGGGCCAACTCACCGAGGAGGCCATCTCCGAGATCGAGATCGAGTACGTGGGCCGCGTCGCCCAGCTCAACCTCAAGCCGCTGACAGCGGCACTGACCGCAGCGCTCCTCACGCCGCAGATGGGCCAGGGCGGGGTCAACATGGTCTCGGCGCCCATGGCCGCCCGCGAGCGCGGCATCCGGATCTCTGAGACGCAAAAGGATGCCCAAGGCGCCTACGGCACCTACGTGCGCCTGATCGTCACTACCGCCGGTAAGACGCGCACAGTGGCCGCGACCCTGTTCTCGGACGGGCGCCCGCGCATCATCCAGATCAAGGGGATCGGCATGGAGGCCGAGCCGATGCCCTACATGCTCTACACCGTCAACACCGACAGCCCCGGTTTTATCGGTGCGCTCGGCACCAAGACCGGCGAGATCGGCGTCAACATCGCCACCTTCAACCTGGGCCGGGCCGAAAAGGGCGGCGAGGCGATCACCTTGATGGGCGTCGACGAGGCGCTCAGCCCTGCGACGCTGGCCGAGATCGCTGCGCTACCCCAAGTGCGCGAGGCCAAGGCGCTGGTGTTTTAGGCATTTAGGCCGCCTGGGTATTGGCGCTCAGGCGGTCGTCGATCAGGGCAACGGTGCGCTCGACCTCGGGGTGGGATGTCCCTAAGCGTGCCGCAATGGTGTGGACCAAGCGATCGACGCGCTCGATGGCCGGGGCGCCGGCATAAAGTGCGCGGGCGGCTGAAGACGGTTTGGCCAGGATCTCGGCGGCGGCCGCGTATTTCTCGAAGGGCACCAGATCGCCCTCCGCCGCGCCAAGGCGCTGGCACACCCCGCGCACCCAGTCGTAGACCTCGCGCGTGAGGGCCAGGTCGCTGTGGACAGCCTCGCAGATTGCTCGCGGTCCCCCCGGGGTGACACAGCGGTAGTTGCCGCTCAGCAGCATGGCCCATTTGGCCAGCGGCACAAAGACCGACGCGTGGACCTTGAGCTTGACCGGCAGCGGATGCGCCGTGCCGTCGATCTCGTAGCGGACGGCGTCGATGTCGGCGGCGAGGGTGCGCAGCAGCGCCGTGTCCGCGTCACTCTCAAAGCGTGCCGTCTTGAAATTGGTCGCCAGCGTGACCTGGAGCACGTTCGGCCCTTCCTCGGGCGGGCGAAAAGCTTGTGGATCGGGGCTGGCGAGGGTGATCTTGGCAGGCTCGATGGCCTCCCAGACGCTCGGGTCGGTGTAGGCGTGGTGGAGCGCCGCTGTGTCGAGGCCGGACAGGCGCGCGAGATAGGGCAGGGGCGGCATGTTCATGATCGAGAGCACCGGCACACCCGCCTGACCGATGCGCCTCAGCAGGGCGCGCACGCTCGGGTGGCGGTACTGCGGCTCCTGCATGGCCAGGGCGACCAGAGCGTGGGCGCTGGGATCGGCTTGCTTGGGGGTGCAGGCGGCGATGCGCCCCGGCGCGCTGCGGCTGTCGATCTCTATCGACCCGTCGCGGCCTTTGATCGGCAAGCGCGTGCGCAGCCCTTGGGCGTTGATGGTCTCGGCCTCGGTGGGCAGGCAAACCAGTGTGGCGTGGTGGCCGGCAAGCGCCAGTTTGGCGCCGAGCAGACTGCCGTAAGAGGCGCCGAGGATCAGGATCGAACGGGGGGTGGCTGGCATGATACACTCCTTATGATCTCTGATGAGGGATTTTGTTTCCTATAGGAAACATGCCATCTACCACCGCCCCTGTCCATACGTCATTCTTGGCGGCGCTCGGTAAGCTCGGGCGCCGAGAGTGCGCGCGGCTCCTGTTCGACTGGGCCAGGCGCGGCCAGTGCCCCCTCGCCTGTGCCAACGCCCAAGCCCTCCAGCTTGCGCGCAGCAGGCAGTACCCGGCCCTCCAGAGAGCCGACGGCGCGGTTGTAGCGCTCGACCGACTGTCGCAGGGATTTGCCCATTTCGCCAAAGTGTTCGCCGAATTTACCAAGGCGCTCATAGAGCGAGACCGCCGTGTCGCGGATTTCGCGGGCGTTTTCGGCCAAGCGTTCCTGTGTCCAGCCGTAGGCGATGGCCTTGACCAGCGCGATCAGCGTGGTCGGGGTGGCGATCAGGACGCGATTGCGAAACGCGTCCTCGAAGAGCGAGGGATCAGTCTGCATCGCCGCCGAATAGATCGCCTCGCCGGGGATGAACATGACGACGAAATCGGGTGAGCCATCGAGGCGCGCCCAGTATTCCTTTTTCGAGAGCCCCTGCATCTGGGTGCGCAATTGGCGGGCATGCGCCACGAGGGCGTCCTTTTGCGCCTCGGGGTCGCTGGTTTCGATGAGCCTCAGATAGGCGTCGAGCGGTGTCTTGGCATCGATCACGATTGATTTGGCGCCAGGCATCCGCACCACCGCATCAGGGCGCAGCAGGCCGTTCTCACCCTCGACCGAGCGCTCCTGCACGTAATCGACATGCTCGACCATGCCCGCCATCTCGAAGACCTGGCGCAGTTGCAACTCGCCCCAGCGCCCGCGGGCCTTGGGCGCGCGCAGCGCTTGCACCAGGCGCCGCGTCTCGCCGCTCAGCGCTTCGTTGCCGCGTTGGAGCGCGCGGACTTGCTCCTCGATGGCGCGGTAGGCGCCCTCGCGGCGGCGTTCGATCTCGCCGATCTGGGTGTTGAAACGCTCCAGCTTGTCCGAGATCGGCTTGACTAGCCCTTCGACGGCGGCACGGCGGCGCTCCAGGTCTTCGCTGGCGCCTTGGCTGTGTTTATCGAAGCGCTCCGAGACCAAGGCCAGGAAACGCTTGGCATTTTCGCCGAGCACATCCTCGGCCAAGGTGCGAAACTGGGTGCGCAGCCGCTCCTCGCCCTTGGCCAGATCTTCGAGGCGGGCGGTGTGTTGGCGGCGATCGGCATCGCGTTCGGCGCGCAGGCCCGCCGCCTCGGCGGTGCGCTCTTGGAGCTGTTCGCGCAGATCGGCATTCTCTGCCTGCAGGCGCGCGCTCTCCTCGGCCCGGGCGAGGGCCGCGGCAGTGCGCGCTTCGGCCTCAGCCGCTTGGTGGCGCGCTGCTGAGGCCTCGCGGCGAAGCGGGCCGAGGGCTGCCAGCCAAACCAGGGCAAGCCCAGCCAACAGGCCACATAAGATACCGGTTAGCAACGAGAGGGGGTCGAGCATGGGGCCTCCTTGTCGATCCTATTTTGTTCCTAGCACTCCCGGCATTGCTCCGCCAGCCCCAAGCCGGTATGCAAGCGCGTTTGCCGTTGGGTGCGAACGAGCCGCAGGAGTGACACGGCATGGCGAATGTGGTGGTGGTCGGTGCCCAGTGGGGTGATGAGGGCAAGGGCAAGATCGTCGATTGGCTCTCCGAGCGCGCCGATGTCATCGTGCGCTTTCAAGGCGGGCACAACGCCGGCCACACCCTGGTGATCGGCGAGACCACCTATAAGCTGTCGCTCTTACCTTCGGGGATCGTGCGCCCCGGCAAGCTCTCGGTGATCGGCACTGGGGTGGTGCTCGACCCTTGGGCGTTGCTC
>JBCDHK010000269.1:0-5533 GCA_038750185.1 Pseudomonadota bacterium | reverse complement strand
GGCCTCGGCGGGCGTGGTGCCCAGTGCCGTTGCCCCGGTGAGCAGCGCGGCAAAGGAGGTCGCCAGAGGTGCGGCCAAAACGGCCGGCAAACCTAGGGAAGAGATCGAGAATTTCATCGCTACAGTCTCCATAACAGGCTCCTTTGGAGCACACAGTGTCGGCGTTTCACAGTGGGGGGTTCACAGTGGGCGTTGCTCAGGCTTGGGTTCAGGTGGCCCGGGTTCAGGTGGCCCGGGTTCAGGTGGCTGGGGCTCAGTTGGCGCGGGCACCGCGTGCCAGCCACACCTCGACGCGGGCGTTGCGCGTGGCACTGGACGGCGCATCGACACAGGCCAGCGGTGCGGCAGGGCCAAAGCCCCGGGTCTCAAAGCGAATGCCATGCGCGCGCTCCAGATCGGGGGCGCTGGCTTGCAAGCGCGCCAACACCGTCTCGGCCAAGGCGCGCGAGCGGGTGATCTGGGCATCGACGGCACTGCCAGGCGACTGGTCAAAGCCGAGCAGCAACACCTTGGCGCCGTCGTAGCTGCCCTCGGCCAGCAGCGCGGCCAAGCGGGCCAGATCGCCCTCGGCCTGCAGGGTCGGTGCGGTGGTGCCGGGGGTAAAGCGCAGCGTGGTCGAGAGGCGTTCTGAGACCAAGAGCGTGCCGACCATGGCCGCAGCCTGGGTGCGTGCGGCGGTCGCGGTCTCGGCCCTTGCGCCATATTCGGCAGCCAGCGCCAAGCGCGTGGCACGCTCGCGTCCGCCACCGCGGTGGGCTTTTTGGGCCAGGGGCGCCCCCGGAGCCAGACGCCCGATGGCCGCTTGTCCTGCCGGCGAGATCGCCCAATCCAGGAAATCCTCGACACCGGTGTTTAGCGCTTCGGGATTGGCGGGCTCGGCGACGATGGTCCGGCTCAGCGGATAGGTTCCCGAGGCAATGGCAAAAGCATCGGGCACCACGGCAGGGCCGCAAACCCCGCCCAGCGCCAAGGCACCACTGGCATCGACCTCGGTCTTGAGCGCCAGACCGATACCACCCGGAAAGCGCGCCAGCGCCTCGGGCAGCGCGTCCGGGCTCTCGATGGCTACGGCGCTGGCCGAGAGGGTGCGCGCAGCAGGCTCCAGCACCATCGCCTCGACCAGGGCGCGCCAGTCCGAGCCCTCGGGGCCGGTCAGCGCCACGATGGGACGCGACGGGCCGCCGAGTTGGGACCAATCGGTCAGCTCACCGGCATAGATGCGGGCCAGATCGGCCAGCGCGATGGCAGCGACCGGCAGATCGGGTGCGGTCACGGCGACCAGGGCATCGAGGCCGAGCACCACCGCGCCCGCGCTCGACGAGAGCGCCCCGCTGGGCTGGGCGCGCAGCAACACATCGGGTGTGGCAAAGGCCTGACCGGAGGCTGTCGCTGCGGCGATTTCCAGGTCGAACGCCGCTTCGCCCGCCGCGATGCGCATCAGATCGGAGCCGCGCTCGGTGCGCTCGCTGTTGAGGGCTGCGCCGGTCTCGGCGGCATAAGCTGCGGCAAGCGCGCGCACGAAGCTGGCCAGGGCCGGGGTTTCGGCCTGGACGGTCAGGCGCGCGGGGCCGGAGGTGTCCTCTTCTTCGAGAATGCTTGGCGGAGCCGGCGGGGCGGGGCTTGCGGCGAGGGCCGCGCCCGTGCCCTCTGGGCAGCCCGCGCCGGTGCAGACGACCTCATCGGCGGGAATGGTGAGCGCACCGACCGATGTTTCGATGGTAAAAAGCGTGCCATCAAAGCCGACCAGTTCGCCCTCGAAGCTGGCAAAGCCATCGGTGGTCGTCAAGACGACGGGATCCGCCAGGCCTGCGACCGGCACCCAGCATAAGCCCCCGCACAGTCCCAGGGTTGCCAGTATTCTAGAACGCATGATTGCTCCTGCATTATGCTACGATAAATCTGAAACACTGGTTTTATCTTCTCACGCTACGGTTGATTTTCGTGATGATGGCGACAAAAAATAGTCTTGACATAGATAATTTATACTAATTTTTCATGATTCTAATGAGATTTTTCCCAGAAAAAATATCTTTTTAGCACCTATCAGGCCCAATCTCAGATCTGGCCCATCGACGTGCGGCTGGGCGCTCCTCTGAACGCCACCAACTCCAGAAGGTGGAGAAGACGAGATAGCCAGTCTCGAAATCAGTGGTTATGGGCAGTGGCGCTCACTATCCAGCGGTCGCGGTTGCCCTGGCGATGACGCTGAGCCGCCCACCCCTGATCGGGATCGAGGGGTGATCCCGATGCTGGGATAACGATCCGGATGGAAACGCAAAACGCGCTCTACACAGGGGCGTGGGCCGCAACGGGGTGCTCAGCCAAGCCCACTGCTCAGGCTCAAAACCGGGCTGAAGTTGGCGCCACCCGCTGTGGACAGCACCTGCCAAGGGCGCCCTCCAATGGAAGACGCCCAGATCTTAGGAAAAAATGTCGCAGTAAGCGGCCAACACACAACTTATGAGAGATTTTCACCACTCGGCCACACGACCAGCCCCCAATCAGCGCCTCGCCCTCGCCGAGGCCAGGCCCTTGAGAGGGCCGGCCCCATAACCCGCTCACTGCGGCCAAAGCGCCGTCTGCGGGTGAAACTGCGACCAGGCAAACCAAAACGCCTCATGGCTGCCAAGATCGGCGCCGTTCGCATCCACGGCACGGATCCCTCCGGCATCGAGCCGGAGGCGGATATTCTCAAAAGCGATCTGCCCGCCCTGTTGCAAGGTCAAAAACGCCTTGCTGCGCTGGAAGGCCACCGGCCTCCCAGAGGCCGTCACCACGCCGACGATATCCTCGTGGACAGGCAGGCGCGGGTCGATATCGCCGATGGGGAAAATCGGGCCATTGGCATCGCGGCCATTGCGAAAATCGGGGTCGCGCCCGAGAGCATAGCGCTCCAGCAACACCGTGGTCTCGGGGTGGGCCGTCTTCCACGTGCCCCAATCCGTGGTGACGACGCTGGCCTGTTGCAGGTGGAGCCCCTTCTCAGCCAGCGGCCCCGTCACCGCTTTACCGAGGAAGGTGTCGAACACGGAATGGGTCTCGATGTCGTACATCACCTTGTTGGAGCGGATCAGCAGCCCCGAGGTGCGCAACACCGGGCGCTCGATCCCTCCGGGTAGACCATCGGTGAAATAGGCCTGTGCCGCGCCGCAAAGCGTGCAGTACGGGATGCCGAGGTGACGCCCGCCCAGCGTATCGTTGACCATCTCGCGCACCTCCATGATGCGCCGCGGATAGGCCCGGTATTCGCCGTTGACCTCGATGCCGAAGACGATGTCGTCGTCCTTTAGCCAAGTGGCCTCGGCGGCGCTGCTGACTTGCGGGTTGTCCGCCGCTGGGATGCAGTTGCAGGGGTCGTCGGTGGTGTCATAGGCGCGGGCGTCGATCAGCACGCCGCCCCAGGAGACCAAACGCCAGTCGATGTCGCCCTCGACAAAGATCCGGTCCCACCCCGGCAGCATGCCGGTGAAGATGGCGCGCTTGATCTCCAGGTAGCCCGGGGGCGCGGGGATATCCCAGGCGATCAGGTGGTCGGTGACCAGGCCCCAACTATTGCGCCCGCGCAGCTCCTTGCCGAGCAGGTCCGAGGCGGCGCTGGCCAGGGTGTCGTTGAGCTGGGCGCCGGTGGCAAAGCGCATCAGATCGCTGACGATCCAGGCCAGGCGCGGGTCCTTGGAGGCTGAAACCTCAACCAGCGCACGCGACTGGGCCGCGCCCCAGCGCCCCTCGGCCATGACCTCGACAAAAGCCACCTCGACGGCGGCGCGCAGATCGGCGGACAACGGCCCGGTCGGCACCGCCGGCGGCGCGCCAAACTGCTTGAGCACGTACTCGGGCAGCGGCGCAGTATCGGCTTTTGCCGCGCCAGACCAAGCCAGCGACAGCGACAGCGACAGGGCCATCAGGGTTGCGGCCAAGATGCTGCGGGACAGAAATGTTGCACCGAAAGCCATCGAAAAGTCTCCTTTGCACCGGTCAGAGCCGTGATCTGGCGTCTACAGCGCCTTGTTGGATGGGAAACTACAGCCGGTGTGTCAGGTGCTGCCAATCACGATTCGATCACGCGAAACAGATCTTCGTGAGGGCACGCCCGCGCAGAGCACGCCAGTGGATCGACCGAGAGATTTGCATCCCTGGCATCAAACCCCAAAGCGCGGCAACGCCAGAGCGCGGCAACGCCAGAGCCTCGGCCTCCCCAGTTTATCGGCTTAACGTCGAGGGCGATCCGTTCTATGACGTGCGCGCTGGCGACAGAGGAACCTACTGGTTTGCAAATGATGCTCGATGGCGCGTGAGACCAATCTGCGGCGTGTGGCCGACAACCGGCTCTGCCTGGGCTGTGGTGTTTGCTCGTATATCTGTGCGGGCGAGGTTGGGATGGTCGATGTCGATGGCGTCGGCTTGCGCCCGACGTTCTCGCCCCAGATCGCACCGGCGGCCCTGCGCGAGGCCCATGCCGTCTGCCCCACCATCGCCGCCGATTATGGCGCACTCAAGCGGCGCGCTGACTATACCCCCGCCGTCGATCCGCGCACCGAGACCAACTGGGGCGCCATCACCGGCATCTGGGAGGGATACGCCTCCGACCCCGAGATCCGCTTCAAGGGCAGTTCGGGCGGCGCGCTGACAGCACTCTCGCTCTACTGCCTGGAGGTTTTGGGCTATCACGGCGTCTTACACACCGGCGAAAACCCCGCCGATCCGATCCGCAACAAGACCCGTCTCTCCCAAAGCCGGGGCGATCTGATGGCGGTGGTGGGCTCGCGCTATTCGCCGGCCTCGGTCTGCGAGGGTCTGGGGCTGGTCGAGGCCGCCCCGGCGCCTTGTGCGGTGATCGGCAAGCCGGTGGAGATCGCCGCCACGCGCAATGCCATGGCGCTGCGCCCTCGCCTGGCCGAGAAGATCGGCGTGACGCTGTCGTTTTTTTGCGCCGAGACCCCGCCCACCCTGGCGACGCGCACCCTGATGGCCAAGCTGGGCGTGGCCGAGGACACCTTAAAGAGCCTGCGCTACCGCGGCTATGGCTGGCCCGGCTACTTCACCACGCGCAACGGCGAGGCTCCCGAGGCCCAGCATTGGATCTACCAGAAGACCTGGGCCTATCTGCAGGCGTTTCGCCCTTGGGCGGCGCATCTCTGGCCCGATGGATCGGGCGAGCTAGCCGATATCTCCTGTGGCGATCCCTGGTATGAGGAGCCCGACGGCGAAAACCCCGGCTTTTCGCTGATCGTGGCGCGCACGGCCGAGGGCAAGGCCCTCATCGAGGGCGCCATTGCGGCGGGCTATCTGGAGGCCACGCCGGCGGAGGTCTGGAAGCTTGAGAAATCCCAAGAGGGGCTGTTGCGCAAGAAGGGCGCGGTCTGGGGGCGGCGGCTGGTGCATCGGCTGCTGGGCATGCCCAATACGCGCTTTAGGGACCTCGATCTGTTCACGCCCTGGCTGGCGCTCTCGGGCAAGGACAAGCTGCGCTCCACCTTGGGCACGCTGCGCCGGATCGTGAGCCGCGGCCTGTGGCGGCGGCGTTAGAACGGTC
>JBCDHK010000268.1:0-5545 GCA_038750185.1 Pseudomonadota bacterium | reverse complement strand
CGCCAAATCCCAAGGAACTTGGCCGGACATCGGCACCACGGATGCCATACCGGTTACAAACGCCGTCGAAAGCCTGAACCGCCCTCGTCGGGAAACCCATCAAGACACGTGGATCGTTCCCGTCTGAGCAGGCGGCCGAGAAGCTGATCTATCTCGCAATCCGCGGCCATGAGAAAACGGCGCGGACGGTGAGAGGGTGGCTGACAGCAGTGAACCAATTCGCCAGTGTGCTCAAGGATCGCTTCACCCCCATGCGGGGCTGAGAGCAATCAGAGAGCAACCGGGCCGGTACCCAGTACACAGAATTCCCGACACTCCCCACTGGCAAGGCCCTCACCCAGCGGCTTGAGAGCCTGAATGCCACGGCGCGCCGCCAGCTGGCGCGCTTTACTCGGCGCACGCGATGCCCCACAAAATGCCCGCGTATGGCCTATCTCTCCGCACTGCTCTTCCTGCACGACACAACAATGCGCTAGCCAGTTAGCAAGCCCCGTTCTATGCGACAGCTGTGTACGCATTCTTCAGGTTGGCAAGGAATTTAACGAATGGGCCGGGGCCATAACTTGCTCTGGACACGCCGAGGGATGCCACCTCTTTGATCGACGTCAGGTCGCCCCTCATCATCACATTTACCGGCAAGCCTGCACTATCAGTCACCCGCGAGATGAGCGAAGTGTCCGTGAGGCCTGGCACAAAGAAACAACTGGCCCCCGCCTCCTGGTAGGCGGCCGCGCGCTCCAGGGCCTCCGTCAGATGCGCTTTGTGGTTGGTTGGGTCCGTTGCGAGGAAGAGGTCGGTTCTCGCATTCAAAACCAGTGGGATGCCTTCCTCTGTGGCAACCGCTCTGATCGCGCGAAGGCGGGCGGCCTGTGCGGACGTCGAATGCAGCCCTTCCCCCTTGACGATCCGGTCCTCGAAGTTGATGCCAACGGCCCCGGCACGGATCACCTGGCGCACATTCTCGGCAACTTCGTCGGGATCGATGGCATAGCCGCCCTCGAAATCCACCGTAACCGGCACATCGACACTGGCACAGATGCGCTCCACAATCCTCAAAAGGAAATCGAGCGGGATCGCCTCGCCATCGTCATAGCCATGTGCTGCAGCAATCGACCAACTCCCCGTCGCAACGGCAGGGGCCCCTGCCTCTACTATCGCCTTTGCGCCTCCAGCATCCCAAATGTTGTAGAGCACCAGCGGATTACCCTTTTGATGCAGTTTTGCGAGCCGCGTGGCCGCGTCAGCTTGTGACATGATGGGTTCCCCTCGCCTTCTCGGGCAGATACTGCCTCTCGATCTCCAAAAGTTTTTGCTTGCGCCAAAGCCCCCCGCCATAGCCCGTCAGCGATCCGTCCGCACCGATGACACGGTGACAGGGGATGACCAGCGCGATCTGGTTTGCACCGTTCGCCCGAGCAACAGCGCGCACCGCCGAGGGACGGCCGATGCGCGCTGCTATATCGGCGTAACTGCGGGTTGTGCCTGCTGGTATCTCTCTCAACGCGTCCCAGACGGCCCCGCTGAACGCCGATCCGTGGTAGGCTAGCGGGGTGCGAAACTCGGAGCAGGACCCGTCAAAAAAGGCGGTTAGCTCGTCTTTAATCTGCGCGGCGGGGTTTGTCCGCCCGATGCCAAGACGGCCTTTGGTGGCGCTGTTCAGTCTCTCAAGCTCTTTGGGCAGGGCCTTACGGTCAATGAACTCCAGGAGATGAAGCTGGGTATTACTGGTGAGAGAAATCATGTCCCCAAGCGGCGTTTGAACCCAATCGGCAAACAGCACCGGGTCCGCCGACAGCGTGCCAGGCGCTTTTCCGAGTACCTTCAGGAATGCTGCGCGAAAGGCACTGGCGGAGTCAAACCCTGCCTCAAGCTGACCATCGATCACCGCGCCACCCTGGGCGAGGGTCTCAAATCCATCCCGAAGCCGCCGTTGCCGGGCCATCTCCAAAAACGTCATGCCGAATTGGCGTTTGAAGCTTCTTCTGACGGTGGAGAGATCGAACCCCATCCGCGCAATATCGCTTTCACGCCAGCGATAGTCAGGCCGCTCGTCCAGCGCTGCGAGAAGTGCTGCAATTGCCGGGTCGGCCATGGCCATGGGCTTTAGAGGATGACACCGCTTGCACGCCCGGTAGCCCGCCTTGATGCACTCGCCAACCGTTGCGTAGAACGTGCAGTTTTCTTTCTTGGGCTTGCGGGCTGGACAGGTCAGGCGACAAAAGACACCGGTCGAGGACACGCACACATAGACCTGCCCGTCGTAGGAGGCATCACGGGCCAGGAGTGCTTTGTAGAGCGTATCGTGGTCGGGAAGATCGAACAGCATGGGGTGTATGGATAGCACGGGGGGTGTGTTCGTGCCGCCGAAGATCGGGCGTCTATTCAAATTGCTCCATTGGCCCAACAAGCGGGCCTTCATACAACGCGCAGCAGACGCGCAACGACCTTGTGCTTAGGGGGCCGGTTGGCGGGTCTTGGCTGCTTGATGGACCGGTCTTTCTCAGTCGATCCGCCTGCGCAACTGGCCCGCACGCCCGCGCCCACCTCTCTCACGCAGCCAAGGCCAGTGTTGCCGGCACCGGTGCGGCAGCGACCCACCAACCAGGCTCGGCGCTGCGCAAGGACGCTGCGGCAGCCATAGCCTGTCCCTCGTCCGGCCACAGCGCAAAACACGTTGCGCCAGAGCCCGACATGCGGGCCAAGGGCGCCGAGGACAGCGCCTCCAAGATCGCACCGATCGGCGCACAACACGCCCGCGCCGTCGCCTGCAAATCGTTGCGCTGGGCGCTGAGCCAGGCGATGAGATCGTCGAAACGGCTAAAGCCTGTCGCAGGCGGTGGCGGCCCCGGTGGGCCATCGCGGCGCTCCAAAAGCGCAAACACCCGCGCCGTCGAGATCGAGACCAGCGGATTGACCAGCACCACCCAAAACCCGGGCATGCGCGGCGCGGGGCGCAAAATCTCGCCGATGCCCTGCATCACCTGCGCACGCGCATTGAGACAGACCGGCACATCGGCCCCCAGATCGAGCGCCACGCGCGCGGGCACCCCCACCCCCCAGCGCCGCGCCAGAAGACGCAGCGCCGCCGCCGCATCGGCAGAGCCGCCGCCGATACCAGAGGCAACCGGCAAGGATTTCGTCAGATGCAACGCCGCGCGCGCCGGGCGGGCATGGGCTGCCGCCAGCGCCTTGGCAGCGCGGAGCACCAGGTTGTCGCTCTGGGCGGAAAGACCGGCGGCAAAAGGCCCCTCGACGCTCAGCGATAACTCAGGCGCGTCTTCAGCCCGCAAGCGATCGCCAAGGCGCGGGAACACGGCCAAGCTCTCCAGCCGGTGATAGCCATCCTCGCGCCGCCCGCAAAGGTGGAGGTAGAGATTGAGCTTGGCCGGGGCGAATTCCTCGGCAAATTCCTCGTCTGCGCCCCCAGCCACACGTGCCAGCGAAGACGGCCCCTCAGCCGCCGTCATTCTCGCCCTTGGGTTCCTCAGTGCGCCCGATCACCGCCGGTGTGCCCGTGGCGGCTTCTTCTTCCTGGACGACATCAAGGCCGACATCGAGCTTGCGCCGGATGCGCTCGGCCTCGTCCTCCTCGGGGTCGAAGGAGAGCGCGCGCTGCCATTGGAACTCGGCCTCGATGCGCCGTCCGACCATCCAGAGCGCATCGCCGTAGTGATCGTTGATGATCGGATCGACCGGGCGCAATTCGACGGCGCGGCCCAGATGCACCACCGCCTCCTCGAAGTTGCCGAGGCGGTAGAACACCCAGCCCAGGCTGTCGACGATATAGCCGTCCTCGGGGCGCTGCTGGACGGCCTTTTCGATCATGTTCTGGGCTTCGTCCAGGTTCATGCCCATGTCGACCCAGGAGTAGCCCAGATAGTTGAGCACCAGCGGCTGATCGGGCTCCAACTCCAGCGCCTTGCGGAAATCGGCCTCAGCCTTGGGCCACTGCTTGGAGCGCTCGTAGCAGATGCCGCGCTGGTAAAACAGCGGCCAGTGGCGGTTCTCGGGGGTCTCGATCAGCGCCACGGCGCCGTCGTAGGCGGTGGCGGCCTCGGCAAAGCGCTCATTGCGGCGCAGGAGATCGCCAAGCGCGGTGTGGGCATCGAGCGCCCCGGGGTGGCGTGTGACCAGCGCGCGCAGCGAGGCGACGGCATCGTCGAGTTTGCCAAGTCCATCCAGAGCATCGGCGCGCCCGATCCGCGCAGAGAGCACTTCGGGGGCGTCCTCGGGCACGGCCTCATAGGCGGCGATGGCGAGGGCGTATTGTTCCTCGGCGGTCAGGGTGTCGGCGATCAGCAGATGGGCCTCGACCAGATCGGGCACGAGATAGGTGGCAAGGCGCGCATAGGACAGCCCGATGAGCTGGTTGGGCCCGCGCATCAGATAGCGCGACACGCCGTAGAGCGCCTCGGCCGCACCTTCGGCCCCGGTCGAGATCACCGCGGGCGGGGTCTCGCCGGCGGCCAGGGCTGCGCGCAGGGCTTCGAGGCGCGGATCGGTCAGGGTGCGCGAGAGGGTGCTGTCGAGCACTGCCAGTGCCTCCTCGGTGCGTCCGAGGCGGGCCAGCGTGGTCGCTTGCATGCGCGCCAGGCGCGCGCTTGGGGTGCCGGCGCGCTCAGCGGCGCGGGCCAGAGCATCGGCAGCGTCGACTTCGTCGCCAAGTGCGGCCTCCATCAGACCGGTGTGATAGGCGGCGAGCAACGCCCCCGCAGGCCCGCCGGTGCGATCTTCTTCCAGTGAAGCGAGCACGGCGAGGCCGTCGTCAGGGCGCCCGGCTTGAAACTCGGCCCAAGCGGCGATGATGCGTCCGACGAAGGGGCCAGCGGCGGCTTCGCTATCGAGTAGCGTCAAGGCGCGCGCTGGCTCCTCGCGGCGCAATTCGTCGGCGGCGAGCACCAGCACGGCCACATGCTGGCCAGGGGCGACCACCTGCAGACGCCGCGCCATCGCCACCGCCTGGGGCAACTGGCCCGAGGCGAGCTGGTGGCCCATGGCGCGGCTCATCAGCGCGGTGTTCTCGACGTCGCGGGCCAGGGCCTTGGCGTAGTAATCGGCAGCGGCGTCGAGATCGCCGGTACGGGCGGCGTGTTCGGCGGCCAGATAGGCGCCGGCGATGCCCTGGGCTGCCACGGGGGCGGCTGGAGCGAGGACGGCGAGAGCCGCAGCAAGGGCTGTGGCACAGGCGCTGAGGCGGCGGATCCCGACTGAATTGACTGGCACGAACTGTGTCTCCCTGTGCGACGTCTGTGCTTGTGCGGACAATATTTTCGCGGGACGCGCCCGCCGTGTCATCCCTTTTAGATAGAGCGCCGCTGCACAGAAAGAAACCGTCGCGTGCGTGCTTTGGACAGGCTGTGATCAGCCCAGCGCCCCGAGCCAGTCGACCAGGGCAGGCGCGACCAGTTCGCGCGCCTTCTCGGACACGAACACCCCGATGTGGCCGGTCGGCACATCGAGCACGCGGTAATCGGGGCTGGCGGTGCGCCCCTCCAGCGCTAGCGAACAGGGCGGGGGCACGATGTGATCATGGCGGGCGACGATG
>JBCDHK010000267.1:0-5568 GCA_038750185.1 Pseudomonadota bacterium | reverse complement strand
CACCGTGGGGCGTGCCCGGCGCCGGGATCAATGGCGCACTCGGCAGCATCACGATCTTGGGTGGCGACCGCGGGGGCCGGGCCTGCCGGATTGCATCTTAGACCAGAGCGTCGCCATAGATGTGTCGACTCACTGGAAATCTGCTCATGCTACAAGGAAGATGAGATAGCGATGAGCGAGACGGTGACGACGGCGAGACGGGGCTATGATCTGGCTCCCTCTGAGATCGAGGGGGGATCGAGGGCGCGCGAAAGAGCATGTAGAACGCCCTGAAGGCGAACCCACTCGATGGTCGCCAGCACTACTAGAGCGATTTGAAGCGCTTCTGGCACAGAAGCGTGGCTCGCAAACCGCGGCAGAACAATATCCTAGAGCGCATTGGCGAACCAGAATGGTCGCAATGCGCTCTAGAAGCAGCTCAAGGACCTCCAGGAGGCTTGACGCGCGAGGCGATGTTGGAGCTGCGCACGCAAAAGAGTACCAAGCCCGGTCGAGAGTTTCTTGCCGGTATGCGCCGCAAGACCCTTGGCTGGTGCAGCTCGGCCAACGCGCCGCAATGCGCAGCGCAGGCGACAGTAAGCTCGCCCCCTGTGTCGCTTGACGGACGCAGTCACATGATCGGGACGGGACACAGACCCAACCCAGGCATTCGGAGTGAGGTTGTGCCGCGAAGGCTGCGGAGATTGCTGGGTGGCGTGCTCCAGGCCTGGGAGGGGCCGGCTGCTCAAGCAGCAAGATCAAGGGGCATGGTGCCGTCGCTTGGATGGGTTGAACCACCCACGGAGCAGGCCATCCGCAAATCTAGACCGCCAGCGCGACACCACCCCGTTTGCCGCAGGTTTAGGGTTGGCGTCGGGACGGGGGCTGTGGCGCCCAAGCGTCTTGGCTCCCGGGTGATCTCTGTCCCGCACCGGAGCGGTTCGGGTGGCCATCATGAAAGTCTCAGCCCAAATGCCAAGCATGGCAGCCTCCAGGAATTAGTGTTTTTACTATGGGCAGTATCGCCCTATCCTGTTCGATACCGAAGCCAGCAATTCTAATGATGTGTAAGCTCAGCTACCATGTCCTGGCATGATCTTCCGCCCCTGACGATGCTGCGTGCCTTCGAGGCGGCAGCCCGCACCGGCGGCTTCACCGCAGCCGGGCGCGAACTCAACGTCACCCATGCCGCCATTGCCCAGCAGGTGCGCGCCCTGGAAGAGCGCCTCGGGGTGCGGCTGATGCGCCGCGAGGGCCGCGGTCTTGCCCTGACGCCCGAAGCGCAGCGCTTGGCCGAGCGCCTCGGCAGTGGCTTCGAGACCCTGCGCGCCGCCATCGCCGAAATTGGCGCAGCCGCCGAGGCGCGCCCGGTATGCGTCACGCTGACCACCAGTTTTTCGAGCTTTTGGCTGATGCCGCGCATCGGGGAGTTTCGTGCCTGCCATCCCGACATCGAACTGCTGTTCAGCCCGACCAGCGAGGTCGTCGATCTGGCGCGTGGTGAGTTCGATCTGGCGATCCGCTTCGGCCATGGCGACTGGCCGGGGCTCAGCGCCGAGGCGCTGGTGGTCAGTTCCCATGTGGTCGTGTCGACCCCGGATCTGCTCGCACGCCATCCTGTGGAGACCCCGACCGATCTGCTACACTTGCCTTGGGTGCAGGAGAACGGCACCGACGAGTGGCGCATCTGGTTGGCGGGGCATGGCATTGAGGCTGGGCCCAAGCGCGATGTCCACCACATGCCGGGCTACATGGCGCTGGCCGCCCTGCGCGAGGGTCAGGGGATCGGTCTGGTCGCACGGGTCTCGGTGGCGCCCGACTTGGCCGCGGGCCGCTTGGTGGCACTGTTCGAGACCGGCGACGATGGCCGCACTGGCTATCACTTGGTGCGCCGGCCCGGAGCGATGCGGGCGAACGTCGCCACCTTCGTGGCATGGCTGCGCCGCGAGGCCGGCTCGGCAGTATGCGCCGATTGAGCTTTGCCCACCCGATGGGTGTCGGGGCGCTGGAATGCGTAAAGTACATGAGAATTGCACAATAAGTATTTTGCGCCTGAATAAAAAATATTTTTCAGGATAAGCAATATTATATTATGTATAAATGTAATCAGGAGATTTGCGCTGGTGAATAATTTACTTTCATAATAACTATAGCGATAAAATCGCATTATCACGTGTAACGCTCGTAAAAGGGCAGGGGGCGCATATAAGCCCTGGGGCGTTCAGAAAACTGTGCAGCCGCAGCCTCCGCGGCCTTCAGACTAGCCGCACAGAGCCATCACAGGCGCTAGGCGACGGTCTACGGTTACAAGCAGCAGGTCCTCCACTGCCGCCTTGCACCAATGGCGGCCAATGGGGCAAATTACGTGCCACCGAGACGGAGGAACAGCATGGCCCACGCTGACGGCGCCCTGGCCGATGTCCCAGGCGATCTTGAGGCTTTTGAGCGTTGGCAAGACCGCCAACCAGAAGCACATCCACGCGCCGAGTTCCTCGCCGGGCAGGTGCGCCTCATGGCGCCAGAGCGCGCGTATCATGGCCAACTTAAACTCAACATCACAATCGCCTTACGAGCTCTTGCGCGTGCGCGCAGTTGCGAAGCCTATGTCGACAGCCTTGCTGTGAAGAGCCGCACCACGGAGGCTTCGGTGATCCCCGATGCGCTGGTGGTTTGCCCCCCGGTCGGGCGTGATGAAACTGCGGTTGAGGATGCGCTCGTCGTCGTCGAAGTGCTGAGCCCCTCCAACACCGGCCCTGAGATGGCCGACAAGCTGGAGGTCTACGCTGCGTTACCGGGTCTGCGCCATTACCTCGTGGTCCACGGCGACCGCCCGCTTGTCGTCCACCACACCCGCGATGCGGCTAAGGCGCCATTCCTGATCCACCTTCACACCGACGGCGAGATCGTGCTCACTGCCCTCAATGGTGCCATCGCGCTGGACGCCCTCTACGACGGCGTCGATATGCCCGAATGAGGGACGTCGCGTTTACTCTGGCCGAGCGCCTTGCCAAACTGGAGGTGTTGTTTGCGCGCGGCGCCACCAAGGGCGAGCGCGCCGCCGCCGGCATCGCCCTGGAGCGCCTCCAGGCTCGCGTCTATAGCGCACTGCGATCACTCTGGTTCGCCAGTGCGCTCTAGGGTATTGTTCTACCGCGATTTTCGAGCCGCGCTCTCGTGCCAGAAGCGCTTCAAATCGCTCTAGCAGGAGCGGCGCACCACGCGCGAGGTGGCGGTCGAGCTGCAGTACCCCATGCCCGCGCCCCATACCCGATGTCTGGGCGCTGCGCTTGTTTATCGCGCTCTGGCGCAAAGCCGGAGGGCGCCCACACCATCAAGGCGGTTCTGGGCACTGCGACCTGCGCGCGCGCATCACCATAGCCGTCCACGGCAAGTCGACGATGTCCCATGGGATGCCAGACACCGCCGCCTGCTTGACGCTGGCTCAAGGGTGCGGGAGCCATGTCTTGTTCATCAGCATGTGCACGCCCTTTTCGCCGTCGACCACCTGGGTGATGCGCAAGTCTCCCGCCAGCGAGAGCAGCATGTAGGCCTCGTCCCGGCTGATCCCGCCGCGCTCGGAGACCAGGCGGATCATGTCGCGCAGCGCCTTGCGCATGGCCTCGTCCAGGCTCTCGTCAAAGCCCATGGACATCAGCGTCTCGGGCGTCTCGGCAAAGGGCTGGCTGATGGCCATGTCCTTGCGCACCGTCAGCCTGAAGCGCCCGGTGAGCGCGGTCTCGACCGCGGCGATACAGACCTCGCCGTCGCCCTGGCGGCCGTGGCCGTCGCCGGCCGAGAAGAGCGCGCCCTCGTTGAAGACCGGCAGGTAGAGCGTGGTGCCGGGGCGCAGCTCCTTGTTGTCCATGTTGCCGCCAAAGGCACGCGGCTCTGGCGTGCCGATGCGCCCCCAGGCCGGCGGCGGCGCCACGGCCAGGATGCCGAAGAAGGGGTCGAGCGGCAGATCCACCCCGATGGGCAGTCGGCAGAGCCCGGCCTCGGCATCGACCTCGATGAACATGTGCTGGTAGTTGGTGAACTCATCGGGCAGGGCGCCGAGCAGCGGCAGGATGGCGGTAAAGCCCCAGGTCTGCGCCGGTTTGGCCTCCAGGATATCGATCTGGAGCACATCGCCCGGCTCGGCGCCCTCCACATAGACCGGTCCCGTGACCATGTGTGGCCCCGCGCCCTTGTCGGCCAGATGGGCGTCCATGGCGGTGACATGGGCCGGGATCACGCCTTTGCCGCCCGGGGGCAGATCGGCGTGGACACAGGCCGGCAGGCAATCGAGCACCACCTCATCGCCGCTCGCGACCGTGAGGACAGCGGGCGTCTTGGCATCGAAATAGCCCCAGAAGGTGTGCTCGGGGCGCCAGTCGAGGTGATGGGTCGTGGGCATGGGGGCCTCTCTTCAGGATCAGACGTGCAGGAAATCGGCGACGCCGTCGGCGTCCATCTCGGTGCCGGCGCCGGCTTTGACCAAGCGGCCACGGTCGAGGACGGCGTAGCGGTCGGCGAGCGAGCGGGCGAAATCGTAGTATTGCTCGACCAACAGGATCGCCATGCGCCCGCGCAGCCGCCGGATGGCGTCTTCGATGGCTTGGACGATGGAGGGCTGGACGCCCTCGGTGGGCTCGTCGAGGATGAGGAGCCTGGGGCGCCCGGCCAAGGCGCGCCCGATGGCAAGCTGCTGTTGCTGCCCGCCCGAGAGATCGCCGCCGCGCCGCCGCCACATCTCGCCGAGGACCGGAAAGAGCGTCACGATCTCCTCGGTCACGGCCTCGGGCTCGGCGACGCCCAGGTTGCGCTGGACGATCTGGATGTTCTGGCCGACCGAGAGATCGGCAAAGATCTCGCGCCCCTGGGGCACATAGCCCATGCCCGCCCGCGCGCGCAGATGCGCGGGCGCACGCTCCAGGCTCTGGCCCTCAAACGCGATGCGCCCCGTCTCCGTGGCCATGATCCCCATGAGGGTGCGCAAGAGGGTGGTCTTGCCCGCGCCGTTGCGCCCGAGCAGCGCCATGCAGGCGCCGGGCGGGATGTTGAATGAGATGGCATCGAGCACCAGCGCCGAGCCATAGCGCTGTCTGAGCCCCTCGACCTCCAGCAGCATGCTCATCTCCCCAGATAAACCTCGCGCACGCGGGCATCGGCGCGGGCGTCTTTCATGCGGCCCTCAAAAATCGGCGCGCCCTCGTGGAGCACCGTGACCCGGTCGGCGATCTCCTCGACAAAGCCCATGTCGTGTTCGATGACCAGCACGGCCCGGTCGGGCGACTTGAGGCGGCGCACCAGATCGGCGGTGTGGGCTGTCTCCTGCTCGGTCATGCCAGCGACCGGCTCATCGAGCATCAGGAGCTTGGGCCGCTGCATGAGCAGCATGCCGATCTCCAGCCACTGCTTCTGGCCGTGGGCGAGGGTGGAGGCCAGGGCCTCGGCGGCTTCGGTGAGGCCGATCTCGCCCAGCACCTCCTCCACCCGGTCGCTCCGGCGCGTGTCGCGCCAGCCCGTTACCTCGGCCCAGAGCGAGCGCGGCTCCAGGCGCAGCGCCATCTCCAGGTTTTCGCGCACCGTGAGCGCCTCGAAGACGCT
>JBCDHK010000266.1:0-5580 GCA_038750185.1 Pseudomonadota bacterium | reverse complement strand
TTGCGTGCTGAGCGATTTGGCCTGGCAGAGCAGCTATGCGGCTCAGAAGCCGGAATTCGTCATCCCACGGCTGCGTTTTATCGACTGAGGCCAGTGGCCTCGCGCAGAAGCGCTGGTGCCTGTTGTACGCGCTCTAGCCGCTGACCCCCTCCTTCAGCGCGCGGATCTCGGCGCGCGCCAGCCCGTCGGCGCGCTCGTTCTGGGGGTGGCCGGCGTGGCCTTTGACCCACTGCCAAACCACTGTGTGGCGCGCTTGTGCGGTATCGAGGCGTTGCCAGAGATCGGCATTCTTCACCGGCTTTTTCGCCGAGGTCTTCCAGCCGTTTTGCTTCCAGGCGTGGATCCAGGCGGTGATGCCATCGCGCAGATACACTGAGTCGCTGATCACGGTGACGGCGGTGGGCCGGCTCAGGGCTTCGAGCGCTTGGATCGCGGCCATCAGCTCCATGCGGTTGTTGGTGGTCTCGGGCTCGGCGCCCGAAAGCTCGCGCGATTTGAGCAGCGCACCGTCTTCGACCGCCTCCAAGATCACCCCCCAGCCGCCCGGGCCTGGATTGCCCGAGCAGGCGCCATCGGTGTAGGCGCAGATCTCTGCCACGCGCTCAGCGGCTCCTGAGCGGATCGCCGCCAAAGGCATTGCTGCCGCGCTCGCCCGGCTGGGCATACCAGTAGACCAACACGCAGAGCACACCCACCTCGGCCATCTTACCGGCAAACTCGATCTCAGGATCGTTGGCCAGGCGCCCAAAGCTGGCCAGTGCAGCGCCAAAGATCGGTGTCATGGCCAGCCAGCCGTTGCGCCCGGTATCTTGCAAGCGGCGAAAGCTGACCGCCAGCATGGGCAACAGCATGGCCATCAGAAACACCGTCACCACCGCCTCGCCCAGCACGCCCGGCAGGCTGAGCGCTGCCACGACCACGAGCGTGATATAGGTCATCACCCAAAACAGGATGAACCACCAAAACTCCGGGCGCGAGGCGCGGCCCGAAAACGTGAAGGCCAGATCGAAGCAATTTCTCAGCGATTCGGCGAAGGTCATCGGTTCTCCTCTCAAACCCTGCGCGTGGCGAGGGTGTGGAGGAAATCCTCCGCCTCGCCAGTGAAACTTTCGCCGCGGTCGAGGGTGATGTCGATGTCGCTAAAGCCCGCACCCAGGAGGGCTGCGCGCACTTCCTCGGGGGCGAAATAGGTATAGCGCCTGCCGTGGGTGTCGCGCATCGAACCCTCGCCGCACTTGAGGCCTAGATAGAGCCGCCCCCCCGGCACCAGCGCGCGGCTGAGGCGCTGGAGATGGCCTGGAAAGGCGCTGCGGGTGTCGTGGAGGAGCGAAAACGCCACCCAGGCGCCATCGAACTCGGCCTCGGCGTCGAGGGTGTCGAAGGGGGCGACTTCGACCTCGATGCCATGGCGCCGGCGCGCTTCGGCGGCCAGCCCCACCGAGCCATCGATGGCGCGCACCGAAAAGCCGCGCTCGCGAAACCAAGCCGCACCCCAGCCAGACCCCGCCCCGAAATCGAGCACATAAGCCGCCTCGGGCAGCGTGGCGGCAAAGCGGTCGAGCCAGATCAGCGCCTTATCGGCCCAATCGGCAGCACAGTCGGCGTAGGCATGGGATTGGCTGTCGTAAAAGCCCAGCGTCTCAGGATCGCTCATTTAGAGCCGTCGCGCAGAATGCGCGGCACCTTGAACGAGACGTTCTCCTCCGCCGTCACCACCGGCTCGATCGACATGCGATAGCGCTCGGCAAAGGCATCGATCACGCCTTGGATCAGCACTTCGGGGGCCGAGGCGCCGGCGGTGAGGCCAATGTGGCGCGCGCCTTCGAGGGCACGCCAGTCGATCTCGGCCGCCGATTGCACCAGCATGGCATAAGGACACCCCGCCGCCCGCCCGACCTCGACCAGACGGCGCGAGTTGGACGAATTGGGCGCGCCCACCACCAACAGCGCCTCGATGGTAGGCGCCATGGCCTTGACCGCTTCCTGGCGGTTGGTGGTGGCGTAGCAGATGTCTTCCTTGGCCGGGCCTACAATTTCGGGAAAACGCGCCTGGAGGGCCAGCACCACTTCGGCGGTGTCATCGACGGAGAGGGTGGTCTGGGTGATGTAGGCCAGGTTTTGCGTATCGCGCGGTGTGAGCGTTGCCACATCGTCGACCGTCTCGACCAAGAGCACTTCGCCGGGCGGGAGCTGGCCCATGGTGCCTACGGTTTCGGGGTGGCCGTCGTGGCCGATCATGATGATCTGGCGTCCGTTTTTGGCGTGGCGCTCAGCTTCGATGTGGACTTTGGAGACCAGCGGGCAGGTGGCATCGACATAGACCATCTCGCGCGCTTTGGCGGCGGCGGGCACGGATTTGGGCACGCCATGGGCTGAGAAGATCACTGGGCGGTCGTCGGGGCATTCGTCGAGTTCTTCGACGAACACCGCACCCTTGGCGCGCAGATCCTCGACGACATAGGCGTTGTGGACGATCTCGTGGCGCACGTAGACCGGCGGCCCCCATTTTTCCAAGGCAAGCTCGACGATCTCAATGGCGCGCACCACACCGGCGCAAAAGCCGCGTGGATTGGCGATGTGCAGGGTGAGGGGGGGCTTGGCTGAGGCGGCCGAGGAGGGAGCGTTCTCTTCTGCCTCGCGCACGCGGGTCTCGATGGTTTCGGTTTCGCTCATGCGTGCGTCTCCTGCGTCTGCCTGCGGGGATCTTGCCCGGCTTGGCCTTGTGCGAACTGCAAGGCGGCAAAGCGTGCATAGAGCCCACCCGCCTTGGCCAAGGTATCATGCGTGCCACACTCGACAATGCGTCCGCCTTCCACGACACAGATTTGATGGGCCGCACGCACCGTGGCAAGGGCATGAGCGACCACGATCACGGTTCGGCCTTGCATGAGGCGGGAAAATCCGGCGCGCACGCGCTCCTCGGCCTCGGCATCGAGGGCGGCGGTGGCTTCGTCGAGCAACAGGATCGGGGCATCGCGCAGTAGCGCCCGGGCGATGGCCAGGCGTTGGCGTTGCCCGCCCGAGAGGCGCGCGCCGCCTTCGCCGAGGGGGGTGTCGTAACCTTGCTCCAGCGCGCTGACAAAGTCGTGGGCGTGGGCGGCTTCGGCTGCGGCTTCGATCTCGGCGCGGCTGGCGCCCGGGCGGCCGAGAGCGATGTTCTCGGCCACGCTGGCATCGAAGAGAAACGTCTCCTGGCTAACCAGCGCGATCTGCCCGCGCAGCGAGGCGAGCGAGGCGGTGCGGATGTCCTGGCCGTCGATCAGGATGCGCCCGGTGTCGGGATCGAAGAGGCGTGCGATCAGGGCGAGCACGGTGGATTTGCCTGCGCCCGAGGGCCCAACCAGCGCCGTCACCTGGCCTGCGGGGGCGACCAGATCGAGCCCGTCGAGCCCGCCCGTGCTTTCGGGATAGTGAAAGCCGAGCCCTTCGAGGCGCACTTCGCCCTGGCGAATGGCGAGCGAATGCGTGCCCTCGCTGAGCGCCGTATCACGGTCGAGCGCATCATAGAGGAAGGCAACGCCCGCAGCATGGCGACGCAGCGCCACGCTGAGCTGGGCTAAGCGGCGCCCCGGATCGCCCGCCATCATCAGCGCGGTGAGAAAAGAAAAGAACGTGCCCACCGCCAGCCCGTCGTGGATCACCCGCCAGCCGCCATAGAGGATCACGCCAGCCGCGGCGATACCGGCTGTCGTCTCCATCAGCGGATTGACCAGCCCCTGGAGCACGGCGATGCGGTCGGCGCGGGTGCGCGCCCCCGTGATCGCGGTGGCCATGCGGGTTTGCATGCGTTCTTCGAGGCCAAAGGCGCGGATGATGCGCGCGCCGGCCACCGTCTCCTGCACGCCAGACAGAATGCGGGCGTTCAGCGTCACCTCGGCCCGAGCAAGACGGCGCACGCGCGCCACCAGTATCGCAACCCCGCCCACAACCGCGGGCAGCGCGATGAGAGCCACGACCGTCAGGCGCCAATCCTGGTAGAGCATGACACCAAACAGCACGAGCACCGTCATCAGATCGACGCCAAGGCGCGTTGCCAGCAGCTTTAGGACTTCGCGCGCTGCATGGGCCGAGTGGGTCATGCGCGTGGCCAGATCGCCGCTTTGGCCGCCGCTCTCGCCGCTGTTCTCGCCTGTGTTTCCCGGCGTCGTCTCGCTCAAAAGCGACTGGCGCAGCGTGTGGGCATAAAGGCGCGACTGCAGCCTGGCGACGATGCGATTGCCGATCCGGGCCAAGATCACGCTCTGGCCGTACATGGCCACACCGCGCACGGCAAAGACCGCCACCACCAGCGCCGCGACCCAGCCCAGGCTCTCGGCGTTTTGGCGAAAGAACACCTCGTCGGTGACCTGCTCGACGGTGAGCGCGATGGCCCCGCCCATGGCCGCCACCACCGCCATCAGCGCCAGCGCTGCAGCATAGGCGCGGCGATGCTCCCAGGCGTTTTCGCTGGCCAGGCGCCAGATCAGTCCGCTGCGCTGGCGATCGATCCAGGTGTGGCGCGCGCGGGCGGACATCGGGCGGGTCTCCGGATCAGGGGCGATTGGCCTTGGCCTAGCGCATTGTGCGCCGCGGTGCCAGGAAAACGGTTTGCTAGCCTGGCGGGGTGTTGCGTCTGAAATGCTAGGATAGTTGGGGGTCTGGGCCTCTCGGTGTCGGGCAGTGCGACAAAACAATTGCCTGAACGGCGTGATCTGATGCAATCAGTTTAGAAAGCGCCAGCCCTGTATGGCTGGATTGCCGCGATGGCGCTTGCCGCTTGAGATATAAGGCCCGCACGACCATGAAACTACACGTCCTCTATGGAACCGAGACCGGCACCGCGGAGGCGCTGTGTGATGATCTCAAGCTGGCGGTCGAGGGGCGCCACGATTGTTCGGTCGAGGAACTCGACGACGTGTCCCCCGCCAACCTGGACGGCGAGACGTTCTATATTCTGGTCAGCTCCACCACCGGCAGTGGCGATGTGCCGAGCAGCGCCGAGGGGTTTTACAAGGCACTGACGCGTGAGAAGCCCGATCTCTCGCATGTGCGCTTTGCGGTTTTTGGGCTCGGCGATCGCACTTTTGGCGACACTTTTGCCCAAGGCTCAGAGAAGATCATGGCGGCGATGCTCGATTGCCACGCAGTCATGGTTGGCGAGCGCGGCATCTTCGATGCGTCCTCGCCCAGTATGCCCGAGGATCTGGCTTTGCCCTGGTTGGAGCAAGTGCTGGGCGCACGCGAGGCTGTTTGAGTTTGGGCGCTCTTGCACAGGATAGCGTAAATTACAGCCCTACCGTGGTTTCTTAACCGCCAACCTACGCAGCGTGGCTAAAAACCCCTCTAGCTCCCCGGCACCATAACCGAGCGCTGCTCACCCATGGCGGCATGCCATTCGGCTTCGTCGTCGCGGGCTTCCTCTGGTTCGGCGGGCAGTTCGATTTCGATGTCCTCCAGTACGTCCACCAGACGCTGGCGCGCTGTCGGCAGGGCGGATTGCTCAAAGGCGGGCAGCATCCAGGTCTCCAGGAAGTAGCCGCTGAGGCGCAGTGCCTCGCGCACGGCGCCGCCGGTGATCTGGCCGCGCCCGATCAGAAAGCC
>JBCDHK010000265.1:0-5598 GCA_038750185.1 Pseudomonadota bacterium | reverse complement strand
CCGCCCCATCCTGGATCAAATGCAACGCCTCGATCAGCAAATCCCGCCGCCGCGGCAAATCCCCCAAAAAACCCAAAACCTCAATAACCGCCAAATCCTCAACCTGACGACCCTTCGGCAAAGAAACATCGCGGCGCTTGTACTTTTGGGGAGCGATCTGATCCATCGGATGGGCCCTTCCGGTCTACCTGTCTGACGATGGCGGCACACCGAAACCGGCAGGCCTATGTCGATACATCGATTATGATTGCATGCAGCTTTGGTAAAGTCACTCTGCCATAGCTGCGGCATGTTCAATTCGTTATATGCGACGCTTTCTGGCCACTACCAAACCACGAGCGACGCACCTGGTAAAAATCAATCTCACGTGTGGTCTGAGGTGGTGGTCTATTAAGCCGCAGGAGGCGTCGCCTGAGGTGCGTTTTCGGCTTTGCGCAACCAAGCCCCACGCGCGTCTTGCGCCCAGTAGACCGCCTTCAATCCCACAGAACATACCCCCCGCCATTGGTCGCGCGCTTGTGCCACGGCGTCTTTATCGTGACCGTCGAAAATCAGCGCTGTGGTGGTGAAACGGGTGTATAGATCGGGGGTACCCTGCGCGCCCTGGACCAAAAACAGCGTATCGGGAGCATTGGGCAGCTCTTCGCCCGTCGTCAGCCACACCGGCTGATCGGCGCCTGTGCCAGCGAGATCATCGCCCGCCGCGCCATGGGGCAGGAAGCCCTCCGAGGCATATGTCCAGAGGAACGTATCGAGTTCGCCAAGGCGTTCTGGAGTGCCGACGCGCACGACCGCGCGCCAGCCCCGTTCCAGGCATTTTTCCAGCATCGTCGGCAGCACCGTTTCCAGTGGGCGTTCGGTCAGATGATAGAAACGTATCTCGCTCATCGCCGGTCCTGGCATCGACGGATGGTCAAAACAGTTGACCGCCGCCCGCCACACCCGCGGCGCCCGGTCCCGCCGCGTGCCTGACGGTGTCCAAGGTGTCGGACATTGGCCGCGGCGGCCTTGAGACGCGGGCTCAGCCCTCCCACTTTTCGCGGACCAATTCGTCCAGTGCCGCCACGCCCCATCCAGTGGCGCCCTTGGGGGCTAGGTCCGTGCCCTCGTTGGTCGTGGTTACGCCCGCGATGTCGATGTGGATCCAGGGTACCTCGGGCTTGACGAAGCGGTGCAAAAACTCCGCCGCGGTGATCGAGCCTGCCGAGCGCCCGCCAGTGTTCTTGATATCGGCTAAACGCGATTTGATCTGCTTGGCATAGCCGGGCCCAAGCGGCATGCGCCACGCCGGATCGCCAGCGCCCTTGGCCGCGGCAGCGAAGTCATCCGACAGCGCATCGTCGGTGGCGAAGTAGGCAGCATTATGATGGCCAAGCGCGATGATCGCGGCCCCGGTCAGCGTTGCCAGGTCGATCATGGCGGCGGGCTTGAACGCCTCCTGGACGTGCCAGAGCACATCGGCCAGCACCAGCCGCCCCTCGGCATCGGTGTTGATCACCTCGATGGTATCGCCCTTCATCGAGCGCACGATATCGCCTGGGCGCTGTGCGTTGCCCGAGGGCATGTTCTCCACCAGCCCCACCGCGCCGATCACATTGGCCTTGGCCTTGCGCAACGCCAGCGTGCGCATCACGCCCGCGACCACGCCAGCCCCGCCCATGTCCATGGTCATGTCTTCCATGCCCGAAGCGGGCTTGAGCGAGATGCCCCCCGTGTCGAACACCACGCCCTTGCCGATCAAGGCAAGCGGCGCCTCGCCCTCGGCGCCGCCCGACCACTTTATGATCACCATCTTGCTTTCCGAGGTCGATCCCTGACCAACGCCAAGCAGCGCCCGCGCGCCCAGCTTGGTCAGTTCCTCCTCGCCCAAGATCTCGACTTCGAGGCCCAGCTCCTGCATGGCGGCAAGGCGGGCGGCGAACTCGTCGGTGGTCAGGCGATTGGCGGGCTCGTTGACCAGATCGCGGGTGAAGAACACCCCCTCGGCCAGCGCCGCCCAGTCGCCCGAGGCCCGCGCCAGCGCTTCGGGTGCATCGGAGAGGATGGTCAGGCTACGCTCGGGACGGGCGGGGGTATCCTCCTCCTCGGCGCCCTTGTACTCGCGAAACTCATAGAGGCGCAGTGCCGAAGCCCAGATCATCTCGGCCAGCAACTCGGGTGCGCCAAGACCGGTCACCGCCAGCGTCGCCGCCCCGGGACGCAGTGCACGCGCGATGGCACCGCCAGTCTTGCGCGCTGCCGCACGGTCGGGGGCCGCGCCAAGACACGCCAGCACCACCGCTTCCGCCGCCAACCCGCCAGGAAACGCGAACACCATCGTCGTACCCGCCTTGGCCTTGAAGCTGTCGCTGGCCACCGCCCGCGACAGCGCGCCCTGCATGAGACCATCGAGCGCTTCAGCCGCCGCCGTCAGCGTACCCTCGCCCGTGGCGAAGACGACCAGCGTGCCCGGCACGCGCTCCCAGGCGGCCTCGGTGTCGGCCTCAAAGCCGATGGGGACGAGCGGCGTGGACATGGGGTGCACTCCTTGGCGACAAGCTGTTTTCCCAGAGCTAACCCGCCAACGCCGCCCGCGCCAGCCCCCCTGCGCCCCCCTGCTTTGCCAAAGCGGCCTACAGCGCGTAAACTCGGTCTGCGTTTGAAGTAACCCCCCGCCATGAGCCACCCCGCATGACCTGTCTCGATCGCTATGTGCTGCGCCTGCTCGCGGGGCCGTTCGTGTTTTTCGTCTTGGTGTTTACCGGGGTGATCTGGCTCAGCCAGTCGCTGCGGGTGATCGATACGGTGGTCAACAACGGCCAGTCCGCTGCCGTGTTTCTCGAATTCACCGCGCTGTTGTTGCCGACGGTGCTCTCGGTGGTGCTGCCGGTGGCCGCTTTTGCCGCAACGCTCTATGCCATCAACCGCCTGTTCTCCGACAGCGAGGTGGTGGCGATGTTTGCCGCTGGCATCTCGGGCTTTGCGCTGTTGCGTCCGATCGCGTTGTTTGGCGGGGTGGTCATGGTGGGCCTCTTTGCCAACACGCTCTATTTGATGCCGACCGCCAAGCGCGTCATGCAAGAGCGCATCTCCGAGGTCCGCGGCGATGTGGCGGCGGCGTTTTTGCGTGAGGGCGCTTTTGCTTCGCCGGTGAAGGGGTTGAACGTCTATCTGCGTGAGATGGGCCGCCCTGGCGAGATGCTTGGCGTCTTCGTCCACGACGAGCGCGACCCGGACCAGACCCTGACCTACACCGCCGAGCGAGCCGTCTTGGTGCCGCGTGAGGCCGATGGTGGCGTGCCCCAACTCCTGATGTTCGACGGGCTGATCCAGACCGTCACCCAGCCCGAGACCGAAGGCGACGAAGCCGCGCTCTCGGTGTTGCGTTTCGAGCGTTTGGCCTATGATCTCTCCGAGCTTGGCGGGCGCGAGGGACCGCGTCGGCAAAAACCCTCCGAGTTCTACCTGCCCCAGTTGCTCGGCGCCGCCGAGGGCGAGACCGGCTATTACTCGCTCGGCGACTTTCGCGCCGAGGCCCACGAAGCCCTCTCGGCGCCGCTCTATGTCCTGGCGTTGCCTCTGATGGGGGCGGCCCTTCTGATCGGCGCCGGCTTTCGCCGGCAAGGCTTTCTGGAGCGCATTGCCCTGGCTGCCGTAGCCGGGCTCGGACTGCGTCTGGCTGGGCTTGCCGCCAAGTCGGTCACTGTCACCGAGGCCGCACTTTGGCCGCTCCTCTATCTGCCGCCGCTTCTCGGCATGGCGCTGGCGCTTTGGCTGCTCTCGACCCTGGGCGGGCGCAGCGCATGACGCTGGGGTTCTACGTCGCACGGCGTTTTCTGGCCATCGGTGCCAGCACGTTTTTGGCCGTGTTTGCCCTGGTGGTGGTGGTCGATCTGGTCGAACTGCTGCGTGCCAACGAGGGCGGGCGCGCAGACTTTGCCACGTTGCTCGGCATGGCGATGATGCGCGCGCCCTCGGTCACCATCACCGCCGCACCCTTTACCGTGCTGCTTGCTGCCATGGCGTGTTTTGCCTGGTTTGCCCGCACCTCCGAACTGGTGGTGACGCGTGCGGCGGGGGTTTCGGTCTGGGTCATGCTCGCGCCTGCGCTGGTTGTGGCGCTTTGCATGGGGGCGGTGTCCTTTGCCGTCTACAATCCGGTCGCCGCGGCGCTGGCAGCGCGCTTTGAGGCGCTCGAAGAGCAGTACTTCGGCCGCTCCTCCTCCTCGCTCTCGGTCGGCTCGGGCGGGATTTGGCTGCGCCAGGGCGACGACAGCGGCCAGACCGTGATCCGGGCGCGCCGCGCTTCCGAACAGGTCGACCGGCTCTGGCGTGTGAGCGTGTTCACCTTCGGCCCCGACGGACGCTTCGAGGAGCGCATCGACGCCCGCCGCGCCGTACTGGAGCCCGGCGCCTGGCGGCTCTACGGCGCGCTGCGCTGGCGTCTCGACGGTGATCTGGCAAGTACCACTGCGCCTCAACCACTCGCCTTTGCCGGCGAGACTCGCCCCGAGGCGTTTGACCAGCTCACCGTGCCGACTCGTCTCACCCGCCAGCAGATCCTGGAGAGTTTCGCCCCGCCGCGCACCATCGCGTTTTGGGAACTGCCGGCGTTTATCGCGGTCTTGGAGGACTCTGGGTTTTCTTCGGCGCGCCACCGCCTGCACTGGCATTCGCTGCTGGCCGCCCCGGCCACCTTCTTTGCCATGGTGCTGTTCGGCGCCGCCTTTTCCATGCGCCACGCGCGCTTTGGCGGGCTCGGCGTCATGGGTCTCGGCTGTGTCCTCACCGGCTTTGCCTATTTCTTCCTCTCCGATGTCGCAGGCGCGCTGGGCGCCTCTGGCGCAGTACCGGTGGCACTGGCTGCCTGGGGGCCACCGCTCGCGGCGGTGCTGACCGCAGTCGGGCTGCTGTTGCATTTGGAAGACGGCTGAGCACCAAGCCGCTACGCCGCGTTGCGCGGCCTGGGCTGGGAGCGCTAGAAGGGCAGAAATGCCCGTCAAGGGCTGTCGAGCAGGAGGCGAGCGTGGTCGAAACATCCAGCGGATGGGCACCCCCGCGTGCGCGCGCTGCGGCCCTCCTGGCCCTGGCGTTGCTGCTCGCGGCCCCCGCGCCGGCCCAGACCCCGGACATCGACCCCGACCAGCCCGTCACCCTGCTTGCCGATCGCGTCGAATACGACAGTGACGCGGGCCAAGTGATCGCCATCGGCAATGTCGAGGTGTTCTTCGGCCAGCGTACCCTAACCGCCGCACGCATCGTCTACGACGACAACACCCGCCGCATCGCCGCCGAAGGCGACATCGTACTGCGTGATGAAGACGGCACCACCATCTTTGCCGATGAGGCCGATCTCGATGCCGATCTGCGCGACGGGCTGATCAAGGGCGCCAAGGCGTTGCTCGATCAACAAGCCAAGCTCGCCGCCGTCGAGGGCCAGCGCGTCGACGATCGCTATAACATCCTCAACAAAGTCACCTATTCGCCCTGCGACGTCTGCTCTGACGAGCCGACACCCCTCTGGCGCATCCGGGCCCGCCGCGTCATCCACGACCAAGAGGACAACGTCGTCCACTACGAGAGCGCGCGCTTGGAGGTGTTTGGCGTGCCCGTGCTCTG
>JBCDHK010000264.1:0-5633 GCA_038750185.1 Pseudomonadota bacterium | reverse complement strand
GGGTGGATTTCGGCGCCGGGGTAGTCATGCTCGATTGCAGTCATTGCCGCGTCCCACTGCTGGGGGGCCACTGGGTGGTGGTCCCGAGTTGTGGTGGTCCCGGGGCTAGGCGCCCACAGGATGCACCGAGGGTTGCCAGAGGTCGTGTGTGTGCGCATCACGATCTACCAGATATCGTTTCACCAACCACAGAGTCGGACAAGCCCAAAATCAGGGCCACGCTAGCCCAAGCGGCGCTGCACACGTCGGGGTTGCCGATGCGCCACGCCCGGTGTGGCCCGCCCCTGAAACGCCTTGCACTGGGGCCGCATCCGGTGTAAGGCGCCGCCATCAATCCACAGGCAGGGACGGGCTGGCGGGAGAGACATCCTCGCAGGTCCACCGGTTGGCGCCATGGTGCCTCTTCTCTGCCGAGGTCTAAACCGGAAAGGACCAAGACATGAGCCTCCCAGAGGTCAGCCTCAGGCAATTGCTCGAAGCGGGCGTGCACTTTGGCCACCAGACCCACCGTTGGAACCCCAAGATGGCCGAGTTCATCTATGGTGACCGCAACGGCATCCACATCATCGATCTGACCCAGACCGTGCCGCTGCTCGACGCCGCCCTCAATGCGCTGCGCGAGACGGCAGCGCGCGGCGGGCGCATCCTGTTCGTCGGCACCAAGCGCCAGGCGTCCCAGCCCTTGGCCGATTGCGCCCAGCGCTGCGCCCAGTACTTTATCAATCACCGTTGGCTCGGCGGCACGCTGACCAACTGGAAGACGGTGTCCAACTCGATCAACCGCTTGAAGGATCTGGACGAGCGCCTCGCCGATGGCGCCATGGGCTTCACCAAACGTGAGCGCCTGTCGTTGGAGCGCGAGCGCACCAAGCTCCAGCTCTCCCTCGGCGGCATCCGCGAGATGGGCGGCGTGCCCGACATGCTGTTCGTGATCGACACCAATAAGGAGGATCTGGCGATTGCGGAGGCCAAGAAGCTTGGCATTCCCGTGGTCGCCATCCTCGATAGCAACTGCGATCCTGAGGGCGTCAGCTTTCCCATCCCGGGCAACGACGACGCGGCGCGTGCGATCTCGCTCTATTGCGATCTGGCGGCGCGCTCGGTGATCGATGGCATGGCCTCGCAGATGGGCGAGGCGGGCTTCGATCTCGGCGAGATGGAAGAGCTGCCTGAGGAAGAGGCTTTGGCTGAGGGCGAGTTTGCCGAGCCCCCTGCCGCGCCGGAGGCCGAGGCGACGCCGGCGTCCTAAACTGCCGTTCTGACCCGACTACCATACGCTCTGCCGCGACACGCGTCGCGGCAGCCCACTAAAGCACGACAAGCCATGCCGCCACCGCCCAAGCCGGTGTGCTGGTAGAGGATACCAATGGAGGCCAAGCGATGGCGATCACGGCGAAGCTGGTGAAAGAGCTGCGCGACAAGACCGGCGCGGGCATGATGGATGCCAAGAAGGCGCTGACTGAAACCGAGGGCGACATGGAGGCCGCGGTCGACTGGCTGCGCACCAAGGGTCTGGCCAAAGCGGCTAAAAAGTCCGGGCGCACCGCCGCTGAGGGCTTGGTGGCGATTGCCGTCGAGGGCAACAAGGGCGTTGCGGTCGAGGTCAATGCCGAGACTGATTTCGTCGCGCGCAACGCCGAGTTCCAGGAGATGGTCGGCCAAATCGCCAAGACCGCGCTCACCACGGGCGATGTCGAGGCGCTGAAAACCGCGCCCATGGGTGCCAAGACCGTCGCCGACACCATCACCGACAAGATCGCCACCATCGGCGAAAACATGGCACTGCGCCGCATGGCCCAGGCCGAGGCGCCGGTGGTGGCGTCTTACGTCCACAACGCCGTCACCGATGGCATGGGCAAGATCGGTGTGCTGGTGGCGCTTGAGGGTGGTGACGCCGACAAGGCTGCCACCGTCGGCAAGCAGGTCGCCATGCATGTGGCGGCGACCAATCCGGCCTCGCTCAGTGCCGACGATCTCGACCCGGCGCTGGTCGAGCGCGAGCGCCAGGTGCTGACCGAGCAGGCCCGCGCCTCGGGCAAGCCCGACAACGTGATCGAGAAGATGATCGTCGGGCGGATGAACAAGTTCTACCAGGAGGTTTGCCTCCTCAAGCAGGCCTTTGTCATCAACCCCGACCTCTCGGTGGAAAAGGCCGTGGCCGAGGCCGCGCCCGGCGCCAAGGTGGTGGCGTTTGTCCGTCTCGAAGTGGGTGAGGGCATCGAGAAAGAAGAAGAAGACTTCGCGGCTGAGGTCGCCAAGACCATGGGCGGCTGAGGCACCCTCACATCCCGCCATAGACGCCGCTCCCTCGCCGGGGGCGGCGTTTTGCGTTGCAGGGTCCGTATTCTCCCAGCTTTTACGCAGAAATTTTCTGAACGCTGCCGGGGCTCGGGGCGATCGCGGCGCAGCGGCAAAAACGGGCGGGCTGAGCTGCGGGCCTGCCGGGCGTTTATCCCCCCGGCAGCCGCTTTTCAAACCAGAGCGCTACCGCCTCCGCCACCGCCTCGACGGCACAGCCCGTGAAGGCACCGCCATGGTCGGCCCCGCAGCCGGGTACGAAGGTCTTGAGCCGGAGGGGATGGGCGCTGGTCAGAAACGCCAGATCCTCGGGGCGGTTCCAGGCGTCGTTCTCGAACGCCACCAACAGCGCCTCGAAGTTCTCGGCCTCGACCAGCGTGCGCGCGATGTAGGCATCATGGGCCTCGGGGACCACATTGCCCCGGCGCAAGCCCTCGCCCGGCCCCTGCCAGGCAAGCGCAAACAACATGGCACCGCCGATCGCTTCGGGCTCAGCCGCCAGCGCCAGGGCCGCCGACGCCGCACCGCCGGATTGTCCAGCGAGAAAGATGCGCTCAGTGGGCACGCCCTCGGCGCGAAAGCGGGCAACCAGGGCCAGGATCTCGTCGCGCCGGGCCTCGAAGTAGGCCTGGGGCCCGTTCAGTTGATCGGCTTTGGTGCAGAGATAATAGATGCGGGTGTGGGCAATTCGCTCTAGTCGCATGATCGCGGGCGGCGGGAAATAGCTCTCGCCCATGCACGAGGGCGCCGCCCCCATCGCCTGGGTGCCGTGGTTCCAGATCACGATGTTGGTCTTGGCTGGCAGATCGACGCGCAGGTCGAGCCAGCTGCTCCACCACCAGGTTTGCGGCGCCACGTCCTGCCAGTGATTGACAAAGCCCGAGCCCATCATCGAGCGCGGGCGCTCGTCGGGGCCGGTGGCGGTCAGCCAGCCCGGCAGCAAGAGCGCCGCCGCCACCCCGAGCGCGCCCAATCCCAGCAAACTCAACACGAAACGCAAATCGCTGCGCATGGTAGCCCGCGTGCGCGTGTGGGTTTACTGGCGCGCCGCGTCGGCGCCGGTGAGCGCCGCGGCGAACTCGTGGGCCTCGAAGGGCGAGAGGTCGTCGATGCTCTCGCCGACGCCGATGGCGTGGATCGGCAGGCCAAAGCGATCAGCGAGCGCCACCAGGACGCCGCCTTTGGCGGTGCCGTCGAGCTTGGTCATCACCAGCCCCGAGACATCGGCGATCTTCTGGAACACCTCGACCTGGGAGAGCGCGTTTTGGCCCGTGGTCGCATCGAGGACGAGGAGGGTGTTGTGGGGCGCGTCCGGGTCGCGTTTGCGGATGACGCGCACGATCTTGGCCAACTCCTCCATCAGATCGGCGCGGTTTTGCAGACGCCCTGCGGTGTCGATCAACAGGAGATCGGCGCCCTCGGCTTCGGCTTTGGCCATGGCCTCGAAGGCGAGCGAAGCCGGATCGCTGCCCTGGGCGGCGGTAAGGACGGGCACGCCCGCGCGCTCGCCCCAGACCTGGAGTTGCTCGACCGCAGCGGCGCGGAAGGTGTCGCAGGCGGCGATGACCACCGACTTGCCGGCCTCGCGAAACTGTGCGGCGAGCTTGCCGATGGTGGTGGTCTTGCCCGAGCCGTTGACGCCCACCACCAAGACCACCTGCGGGCGCTTGGCATAAAGGGGCAGGGGGCGGGCGACGGGCTCGACGAGGCGGGTGATTTCCTCGGCCAGGAGTGCTTTGAGTTCCTCAGCGGAATAGCGCCGCCCAAAGCGTCCCTCAGCCAAGCGCGCCGAGAGTTTGAGGGCGGTATCGACACCCATATCGGCGGTGATGAGCAGTTCTTCCAGGCTCTCCAGCATCTCGTCGTCGAGCACGCGGCGGGGCGCATCGCTCTGGCGGCCCAGAAGGCGCCCAAAAAAGCTGGGGCGGGTCTCGGCGCTCTCGGGAGGCGCCGTGTCTTGGCGCGGCTCTGTGGCGGGGGCGGCTTGGGCCGCGGCAGGCTCGGCAGCAACAGAATCGGCGGGGGCGACTTCTTCGGGCGCGGGCGCTTCCTCGACGATGGCGTCGAGCCCTTCGTCCAGGCGCGAGGAGGAGCGGGTCAGGCGCTCGCGCAGCTTCTTGAAAAACGACATGCCACCTCCGGTGTTTAGCTTCCATCACCTAATGCAGGCGGCGATGGATGCAAAGCACCTTGGCACAGCACGGGGGAGGGCGCGCGGCTCAGGCCGCTTTGAGGCGCCCCGCCTCGATGGCGTTGACCTGAGCCTCGACCACCGAGCCGACGGGGCGGTCTGCGCTAAAGACCACCTCGGCAAACTGTTCGGTACGGCCCAGGGTGGGCTTTTCCATCAACACGCGATGCTGGCGCCCGATCTGGGTGCGCAGGTGTTCGGCCACGCGGGTCTCGCCAAGGGCACGCAGGCGTGCAGCGCGCTCACGCCCGATTTGGCGCGGCACCTGGGGCATGCGTGCGGCCGGCGTGCCGGGGCGCGGGCTGTAGGGGAAGACGTGCAGCCACGTCAGCCCGCACTCCTCGACAAGGCGCAGCGAGTTTTCGAACATTGCCTCGGTCTCGGTCGGGAAGCCTGCGATCAGATCGGCGCCGAAGACGATCTCGGGGCGGCGCGTGCGCGCCTCCTGGCAAAATCGGATCGCGTCGTCGCGCAGATGGCGGCGCTTCATGCGCTTGAGGATCATGTCGTCGCCCGCCTGGAGTGAGAGATGCAGATGGGGCATGAGGCGGGTCTCGTCGGCGAGCGCGTCCATCAGATCGGGGTCGACTTCGATGCTGTCGATGGAGGAGATGCGCAGGCGCGCCAGATCGGGCACAAGGCGCAGGATACGCTGCACCAGATTGCCAAGCGGTGGCTTGCCGGGCAGGTCCGCGCCCCAGGAGGTCAGATCGACCCCGGTCAGCACCACCTCCGCATAGCCGCGCGCGACGAGACGACGGATCTGCTCGACCACCACACCAGCGGGCACCGAGCGTGAATTGCCCCGGCCATAGGGGATGATGCAGAAGGTGCAGCGGTGGTCGCAGCCGTTTTGCACCTGGACGTAGGCGCGGGCACGCGTGCCGAAGCCGTCGATCAGGTGGCCCGCGGTCTCGCGCGCTGAGAGGATGTCGTCGACCTGGACGGGTTCGCTCTCGCCCGAGGCCAGGCCCGCCCAGGTGGCCGGGCGCATTTTCTCCAGATTGCCGATCACGCGGTCGACTTCGGGCATGGCGGCTATGCTGTCCGGATCGGTCTGGGCGGCGCAGCCGGTGACGATGATGCGTGCGCTGGGGCGCTCACGGCGGGCTTTGCGGATCTGCTGGCGAGCTTGGCGCACGGC
>JBCDHK010000263.1:0-5663 GCA_038750185.1 Pseudomonadota bacterium | reverse complement strand
GTCGTAATCCCCCTCGCGCTTGGTGAGTTCCAGGGTCTGGCGCTCGCGCATCTTGAGGTACTGCAGCTGATCGACCTCGACCTCGATGCCGGTCTCCTTGGTAAACTCGGGCAGCACCTTGCGCACCGCATCATAGTGCGGGTGGGCTGGGAAGTTGACCACCAGCGTCGTGCCCTCATAGGGCGCATAAGGATTGGCACCGGCCACACCGGCCACAGCAAGGGCTGCGGCGGCGAGGGCTGCGGTCTTCAAGCGAGTGAGCATGGGGTGAGGGCCTCCCTGGGGCGTTTTTTGTCTCAAAGCGTCTTGCCGGTTTCGGCGTCGAACAGGCGGATGTCCTGGGGCTGGACGCCGAAGGTCATGGTCTCGCCGGGGCGCGCGTGGGCTGGGCCGTTGATCTCGACCTGAACTTCGGTGTCGGCGCAGTGGGTGACGAGGACGGACTGGGTGCCGAGGTATTCCGAGACCACCAGTTTAAGCTCGATCGGCGCGCCGCTGGCCGGGTCGGTCAAGAAGGCCGAGGGGCGGATGCCTGCCGTCACTTTCGCGGCGCCCGCGCCGTGCCCATTGAGGCGGCTCGCGGTCTCGGGCGAGAGCGGCAGCAGATAGCCCGCGCCGCGCACCCAAAGCGTGTTGTCCTGCTGGACCAGCTCACCATCGAGGAAATTCATCGTTGGCGTGCCGATGAAACCGGCCACGAACTTGTTGACCGGCGCCTCAAATAGCTCCTGCGGCGTGCCCTGCTGTTGCACCACGCCGTCAGCCATGACGACGATGCGATCTCCCAGCGTCATGGCCTCGATCTGGTCGTGGGTGACATAGATCATGTTCTTGTCGAGGCGCTCGCGCATGCCCGCCAGTTCGGTGCGCATGCGCGCGCGCAGCTTGGCATCTAGATTGGAGAGCGGCTCGTCGAAGAGAAACGTGCCCGCATCGCGCACCATGACGCGCCCCATGGCGACGCGCTGGCGCTGCCCGCCCGAAAGCTCGGCCGGTTTGCGCCCGAGCAGATGGGCAATGTTGAGCATCTCGGCCACGCGCTGGACTTTGGTGTCGATCTCGGCCTTGGGTGTGCGCGCCAGGCGCAGCGCAAAGCTCATGTTGCGCGCGATGCTCATGTGCGGATAGAGCGCGTAGTCCTGGAACACCATGGCGATGTCGCGGTCTTTGGGCTCCAGCGCTGTGATCGGGCGATCATCGAAGTAGATCTCGCCGCCCGAGGCGCTCTCAAGCCCCGCCAAGATGCGCAGCGTGGTGGACTTGCCGCAGCCCGAAGGCCCGACCAACACCGTGAACTCACCGTCGGCAAAATCGAGTTCGAGCGGGTGCAGGACGCGCACATCGCCAAAACTTTTTTCGATCTTGTCCAGCACGATTCTGGGCATGCCGGACCCTCCCTGTGTTTTTTTGTTACTCTGACCGAGTGCACCGCGCTCTGCAAGCGTGCTTGGCGCCGAGCGACGTTAGCGCTAACGTTGGCTATGCCCGAGACCATCCCCGAGCCCAAACCCGCCAAGATCGAAGACGTCGCCCGCGCCGCCGGGGTCTCGATCATGTCGGTGAGCCGGGCGCTGCGCGGCGTCGAGGGCGTCTCCGAGCCGACCCGCGCACGCATCCTCACCCTCGCCAAGGAGATGGGCTATGTGCCGAGCCGCCTGGCAGGTTCGCTGGCGCTGGCCACGTCCAATCTGGTGGCGATCTCGGTGCCCACCCTCTTCGACGGCGTCTTCGCCGAGATCGTGGCAGGCATGCGCGAGACCCTGGCCCACGCCGGGCTGGAGACCATCCTGGAGACCTCCGACTATGACCCCGCGCGCGAGGCGGCCTGGGTCGAGCGTATGATCACTTGGTCACCCGCGGCGCTGGTGCTCTCGGGGGTAGACCGCGGTGCGGGCGTGCGGGCGCGCCTCGCCGGAGCCGGTGTGCCGGTCTTGGAGATCTGGGATGTCACCGAGACGCCCGCCGACGCCCCCATCGACATGTGCATCGGTGTGGATCACCGCGATATCGGGCAGGCGATGGGGCGGCACTTGCTGGGCGAGGGCTACCGTGCGCCGGCCTGGATCGGTATCACGGCCGGGCGTGACCCGCGCGCCGAAAAACGCCGCGCGGGTCTTGCCGCAGCCTTTGGTGCCGAGGGCGTGGCCTTGGCGGACGTGCGCGTCGATGCGCCCCCCTCCTTCGAGGCCGGGCGCGACGGTGCCCTGGCGGCGCTGTCGCGCAAGCCACGCCCGGATGTGCTCTGCTTTCTCAACGACCACCTGGCCTTTGGCGGGCTGATGGCCTGCGAGAGTGCTGGTGTGGGCGTGCCCGCGGAGATCGGCATCACCGGCTTTAACGGGCTTGCCATCAACGCCGTGCTGCCGCGGCGGCTGACCACCTCGGCCACGCCGCGCAAACTGATGGGCAAGACTGCCGCACGCCTTCTGGTGGCGGCCATGCGCGGGGTGCGCACCGAGCGCCGGATCGTCATGCCCGCCCCCATCGAGCCCGGGGCGACAACGCGTGCGCAATTGACACGGGCTTAGCGCGCTATTTAGCTATGGTATCGATAACACCAGCTAGACGGACTGCATGCCCGCCAGCGATCCTAAAAAACCCACCATGGCTGATGTCGCGCGCCTGGCCGGCGTCTCGCCCATGACCGTGAGCCGCGCGCTCAAGCCCGGCACCTCGGTGAGCGACGAGACCCGCACCCGCATTCACGCCGCAGCCGACCGACTGGGCTATGTGCTCGACATCACCGCAGCGGCGTTTTCCTCGGGGCGCTCGGGGTTTGTGGCGATGACCGTGCCCTCCATCGACAACGCCAATTTCGCCGCCACCGCACTCGGCCTCACCGAGGGCCTGCACGACAGCGGGCTGCAACTGCTGCTCGGCTACACCGGCTACGACGTCGCCGAGGAGGAGCGCCTAGTCGAAGCCTTCCTGCGCCGCCGCCCCGAGGCGATCGTGGTGACGGGCGGCGCCCACACCGCGCGCTGCCGGGCGTTGCTGGCGGGCAGCGGGGTGCCGGTGGTCGAGACCTGGGATTTGCCAGCAGAGCCCATCGGCTGGGCGGTGGGCTTTTCCAATGCCGAGGCGGGCGCGCAGGTGGCCCGGCATTTCCACGCGCGCGGCCATCGGCGGATGGGCTTTATCGGCGGGCAGCGCGCGCGCGACACGCGCGGCGCCGAGCGCGGGCGTGGCTTTCTGGCCGCTGTCGAAGCGCTTGGGCTTGAGCACGACCGCGCGATCACCGATCTCGACCCGCCGATCACCATGCAAGGTGGCGCTGAGGCCATGGTGCGCCTGCTCGCGCGCTGGCCCGACACCACGGCGGTGATGTGCGTCTCGGACCTTTCGGCCTTCGGCGCGATGAACGCGGCGCTGCGCGCGGGGTTGCGTGTGCCTGAGGACGTGGCGGTGGCCGGCTTTGGCGCCTACGATCTGGCAGAGCATGCCCTGCCCGCCATCACCACCATCGATGTCCAGGCGCGCCGGATCGGGGCAGAGGCGGCGCGGGTGCTCCTCAGCGCCCTCGCGGGCGCGGACACGTCAAGGGTCGTCACGCTGCCGGTTGCGCTCTTGGCGCGCCAGAGCACGGGTTCGGCCATTGGGGGATAATCGAGAAGCGGGGTCTCAAAACGATCTTTCGGATCGGCGGTGCGAGGGATCGATTGGGCATCCGCTTAGAGACGCAGGATTTTTGCTCAAGCGTCTTTTTAGTGGCGAAAGAAAAGTATTGACGGGGAGGCGTCCGGTCAAGACAGATAAACTTGGATGCAAACGGAGTGCTGATTCTAGGCATCGAAGCGCCGAGTGACCGGTGCATGGCAAAAACATCATGGCAGTTGCGCAATAGAACGCCAACCAGCCTAAAAAACACCCAACAGGAGACCAATCCCATGAATAACACCACACGCGCACTGATGCTCGGGGTCGCCACCGCGCTCTCGGCCAATGCCGCCTCCGCACAAGAAGAAATCACCGTCGGCTACTTCCTGGAGTGGCCCATGCCCATGCTGGCCGCCAAAGCCTCCGGCGCCTATGACGAAGCCCTCGGCATGAAGGTCAACTGGGTGTCCTTCGAGACCGGCACCGCCATGAGCGCGGCCATGGCCTCGGGCGATGTGCAGATGGTCGTCTCCCAGGGCGTGCCGCCCTTCGTGGTCGCGGTCTCGGGCGGACAGGACCTCCAGGTGGTCGATGTGGCCGTCAGCTACTCCGACAACGACAACTGCGTCGTCTCGGCCGAGCTCGAAGTCGATCAGGAAAGCGCTGGTGAGCTGGCTGGCAAGAAGGTCGCCGTGCCGCTCGGCACCGCCGCACACTACGGCTTTTTGCGCCAGATGGCCCACTTCGACATTCCCCTCGACAGCCTGCAGATCGTCGACATGCCCCCGCCCGAGGGTGCGGCAGCGCTCAGCCAGGGCGCGGTCGATTTCGCTTGCGGCTACGGCGGGGGCCTCGCGCGCATGAAGGAGTACGGCAACGTGCTGCTCACCGGCGACGAGAAGGAAGAGTTGGGCATCCTGGTCTTCGACGTGACCTCGGCACCGGCCTCCTTCATCGCCGAAAACGGTGACATCGTCGCCCAGTTCCTGGCCGTGACCGCCGAGGCCAACGACGCCTGGAACTCCAGCCAGAGCGACGAGATGCTCGCCACCATCGCCCAAGAAGCCGGCATGGACGTGGACGCCGCCAAGGCCTCCATCTCGACCATGAAGTTCCCCGGCGTCGATGAGCAACTCTCCGGCAAATGGCTCGGCAGCAATGCGGCCACCTTCATGAAGGGCGTGGCCGATGTCTTTGTCGAGGCAGGCTCGATCGACTCGGCGCTCGACAGCTACGAGAACGCCGTCAACAGCGGCCCGCTGTCCTCGGCCAAAGGCCTCTGAGCGACGGTTCTCAACGCCCAGCGGTCCATAGGGCTGCCGGGTCCTAACCGATTGCCAAAGCTGAGTTCGGGCAGGCGACGCAGCCCGCCCGAGACGCCCCGATACGCGTAGGCGCGCCAACAAAGCGAGGGCCCCATGTCTGGACTGTCGATCGATAAGATTTCCATGCGCTTCGAATTGCCCAACGGCGCCGCCGTTCAGGCATTGCAAGACGTCACGCTGGACCTGAAGGCCGGGGAGCTGCTCAGCGTCCTCGGCCCCTCCGGTTGCGGCAAGACCACCCTGCTCAACATCGTCGCCGGGTTTCTCGCGCCAACCGCGGGCAAGCTCACCCTAAACGGCAACCCCATCGCCGGCCCCGATGCCCAACGCGGCATGGTATTCCAGCAGGGCGCGCTGTTTGAGTGGATGTCGGTGCGCGAGAACGTGGGCTTCGGCCCGGCCATGAAGGGCACGCCCCAGGCCGAAAAGAACGAGACTGTCGACCATCTGCTCAACGTCGTGGGTCTTCAGGACTTCAAGGAGAAGGCGGTCTATGAGCTCTCGGGCGGCATGCAACAGCGCGTGGCGCTGGCGCGGTGTCTGGCCAACGACCCCGACGTCATCCTGATGGACGAACCCCTCGGCGCCCTCGATGCGCTGACGCGCGAGAAGATGCAAAGCCTGGTGCTCAAGCTCTGGAAGGAGACCGGCAAGACCATCATCCTCATCACCCACTCGGTGGAGGAGGCGCTGCTGCTTGGCGAGCGCTTGCTGGTGATGGCGCCGCGCCCTGGGCGCATC